>PAAT01000042.1 GCA_002698965.1 Rhodopirellula sp.
AGACGGCGCGTGAGAATGCAGAAAAGGCCGGTGTCAGCGATTTTATTCACTTTCAGGAAAAAGATTTTTCGGATTTGCAGAGTAGTCGGAAGTACGGATGCCTGATAACCAACCCTCCGTATGGTGAACGGCTGAGCGATTGGCATGGATTAAAGCCTCTCTATGAATCCATGCCCTTGGTGCTGAAACGCCTCCCCACCTGGTCGCATTTCGTGATTACCAGTTACGACGGTTTCCAAAAAGTTCTTCAAAAGAATGCGAGTCGTCGCCGTAAGCTTTACAACGGAAGAATCGAATGCGTTTACTATCAATTTCATGGCCCAAAGCCAAAGTCCGATGAGACGCAGCCTGTCTTTGGAGGTGTGTCTGAAAAAGCGGAAGAGCAAGCCGGGCTGTTTAAACGTCGGCTTGGGAAGCGAGCTCGCCATTTACGTAAATGGCCAAGCAAACGCGGTATTGATTGCTATCGTTTGTATGAGCGAGACATTCCAGAGATTCCACTGGTGGTTGACAAGTATCATGATCACTTGCATATGTCCGAGTTTGAACGTCCTCACGACCGTGACCGCGCCCAGCAGGATGATTGGTTGGAATTGATGCGTGTTAGCGCGGCAGAGGCGCTTGAAGTACCAACTAAGAATGTATTTCTGAAGCGACGCGGCATGCAACGCGGCTCTTCTCAGCATACGCGGATGTCACAGGATCGGTATGAGACTGAAGTTCAGGAGAATGGCCTGAAGTTCATTGTCAACCTTTCAGACTACGTTGATACAGGACTCTTTCTTGACCATCGCGAAACGCGCATGATGGTTTGTAATGAGGCATTGGGAAAAGATGTTCTCAATTTATTTGCCTATACCGGGGCCTTTTCCGTTTATGCGGCAGATGGTGGAGCCCAAAGCACGACCACGGTTGACTTGTCTAACAACTATCTTGACTGGGCTGAACGAAATATGCACCTCAATGGTTTTACCGGAGATGAACATAGCTATGTGCAGTCTGACATCCGTGAATACCTGCGTTCCCTACCTCAGCAAGAGTTGTTTGATCTGGCGGTCATTGACCCACCCACATTTTCCAATAGCAAATCCACGGACGAAGATTGGATACTGCAGGAACATTATCCGGAACTCATCAATTCGGTAATTAATAGGCTCCGCCCGGGCGGGGTGATTTACTTCTCCAATAATTATCGTCGATTCAAATTTAATGAATCGTTTATTCGCGGTGACTGTCATGAGATTACGAAACAAACCATCCCCGAAGACTTCCGTAATAAGCGAATCCACCGTTGCTGGCGGATTGAAAAACGCTGATTCGTCACAGTTTATTCGGGATTTAAGTTCAATCTGGCACCCCGCTCGCGTGCTTTTCGATCACAATAAAGACTCTGCCCTCAAGGGTTTTTAATGTACGTTCGAACCAGAAGGTGAGTAGTAGTGTTTCGTACTCAACGATGTCTCCTTTTATCATTATTGCTATCGGCTTTGTTCCTGCCTGATATACCGTCAGTGAACGCACAACGGACTCAAAACGTTGCTGTCACGCAAGTGCAGGAATTGGAATTTGCCGGTAGCCAAAATTCGGTTGGGATTATCAATGCTAGTAAGACGGCACGCGTCGGTGCCGCAGTCGATGGTCGCGTTGCCGATCTGTTGGTAGAGGAAGGTGATGCCGTTACGACCGGTCAGCCCCTTGTGAATCTGCAGACTGCGATCCTTCAGTTTCAGTTGGAGGGAGCGAAAGCGGAGTTGGCACTTCGACAGGCAGAACTCGACGAGTTAAACGCCGGGACAACGAAAGAAGAACTCGATGCCTCTATGGCGAATCTCCGTGCATCGGAGGCGGCTAAAAAATTCTCGGATTGGAACTTCAGTCGGGTCGAAAAGTTGTTTCAGGGCGGACAGGTCGTTTCAGAGACGGAATTTCAACAGGCGCAGGCAAACCAAAAGCGTGATGAGCAACTTTACCAGGCCGCCCTGTCCAGCCACCGACTTAATGTGCGAGGCCCTCGGAAAGAACTGATTGTCCAGGCTACCGCGCGGCTTAATGGTCAAGTCGCCGTAATTAAATCACTGGAAGAACAATTAAAACGCCATACGATTATTTCCCCGTTTAACGGGTTTGTCACGATTAAACACTCAGAACAGGGGCAGTGGGTGACTAAAGGGGAGGTGGTAGTCCAAATTATAAAGCTGGATGAAGTTGATGTTGTTGTCAATGTGACTGCCGATCACGTTAGCAAGCTGGCCTTGGGAGATCAGGTGCGTATTGACGTACCTAATGTGACACAACAACTGGTTTTTGGTGATGTGTTTGCCATTGTCCCGGAGGCAGATCCTCAGTCGCGTACCTTCCCGGTGAAGATAAGAGTTAAAAATGAGGTCGGGAAAGCAGGTCCGGTCTTAAAGGCAGGTATGTTGGCAAGAGTTGAGCTGCCGGTTGGAAAACCCAAGAAAATGCTTATGGCTCCTAAAGACGCGATTGTCCTTAACGGAAATAGGCGGACTATGTTTGTTGTCGATGAGACAACCATGCAGGTTTCCGAAGTGGCTGTCGAATTAGGAGTTTCCAATGGAGATCTGATTGAAGTGACCGGAGGTGTTGAGGCCGGTCAGTCTGTCGTTATTCGAGGCAACGAACGTCTGAAGTCCGGGCAAAAGGTTCAAATAACGTCGCCACAGACGGGTTCATCCAAGGAAGAATAAAGGCGACCGGTTGAATCTTATCAAAGCATTTGTCGATAACCCTGTCAAAGTGACTGTTGGTGCGCTGCTTGTTGCCATCTTTGGCGGTATTGCGATGTTCAGCATGCCTAAACAACTTACGCCCGAAGTCGAAACTCCGATGGTGATGGTCTCCACTCGCTGGCCAGGCGCTAGTCCTCAGGAGATTGAGCGAGAGATCATTCTGGAGCAGGAAGAACAGCTCAAAAGCGTCGCGGGCATGATTAAAATGTCATCGACTTGTAGGAATTCCAGTGCAGAGATTGAACTGGAATTTGCCGTCGGTACAAATTTGCAGGAAGCGGTCGTTCAGGTTAGCTCTCGCCTGCAACAGGTGCGTCAGTATCCAGTAGACGCGCAAGAGCCGGTGATTGAGACTCGCAGCACATCGGATTCCTCTATCGCCAGACTCGTTCTTTCGGCTCGCCCTCCTACCGTGGAAGCGATTCAGAAATTCGCAGTGGACCACCCTGTTCTGCAAGAAGAGCTGGCGTACGTCGCAAGTGCCATGAATTCGGCACTGCGTGTCTATCGTTTACGCGAGGTTTATAAACAGCACGGTAAAGATGTTCCAGGCCTGAAGGAAATACTTCCCCCGGATATCGACTTAATGAAGCTGCGTCGTTTTACCGAAGATGTTGTCGAAGCCCGGCTGGAACGAGTGCCGGGGGTCTCCGATGTCTACACCTATGGTGGCTTGGAAGAAGAGCTCGAAATTGTTCTCGACCCCGAGGCGCTTGCTGTACGTCAACTTACTGTGCTGGATGTTTTGGCCGCCTTAAGAGGACAGAATAAAGACACTTCAGGTGGCGATATCTGGGAAGGTAAGCGCCGTTGGGTCATCCGTACACTAGGGCAGTTTCGCGATAATACCCAAGTGGAAGAACTGATTATTGCCATGCCCAATCAGGTGCCGGTCTATCTGGGCGACGTAGCCGAAGTAAGGATTGGATATAAGAAAGCAGATAGTGTTGCCCGCCGATATGGCGAAAGAAATAACGGACTTGGGATTCAACGGCGTGTTGGAGCCAATGTCATCGAAGTCATGAAAGGTATTCGGGAAGCCGTCGCCGAACTTAATGCCGGAGTGCTTGCTCAGAAAGATCTGGAGCTTTACCAGTATTATGATGAGACCGAGTACATTAACTCAGCGATCTCATTGGTAACCGACAACATCTTTCTGGCGACTTCTTTTACCATGATCGTGCTGATGCTGTTTCTGCATCGATCTTTTAAGACGATGTTGGCTATTCCGGTACTGGTCTTTTCGTCGTTAATGGCCGTCTATATTTCTCCCTGGTTCTTTCTGTTGACATTGGCGTTAATCGTTGCTTTTGGATTGTGGTTCGGTCGTGGAGCATTGGTCATTGGTATCGCCATCCCGGTGAGTTCGGTGGCCACGTTCCTGGCGTTAGGTATTGCCGGCCGGTCTTTCAATGTCATTAGTCTGGCAGGGATGGCATTTGCAGTAGGTATGTTAGTCGACAATGCCGTCGTCGTGTTAGAAAATATTCACCGACGAATCCAACAAGGTGAACCGTCGTTTCACGCTGCTGTCAACGGGACGAAGGAAGTGGCAGGCGCAATTATTGCTTCAACCCTTACGACGGTAGCAGTCTTTTTGCCAGTGGTGTTCGTGGAAGATACTTCCGGCCAGTTGTTTAGGGATATTGCTCTGGCAATTAGCTTTGCTGTTATATTCTCGCTTGTTTGTGCGACCACACTGATGCCAACAGCCGCCGCACGTCTGTATCTTGACCATAAGCGGGAAGCGTCGCCAGAGTCGGATAAGTTGCGATGGCTAAGCAGGATGGGGAGTAGCGTGGTTGAGGGGATTGTTTGGTTTAATCAAATGATTCAGCGATCGGCATTCCGAGCCATTTCTTTTGTCGCTTTCGTGCTCTTGGCGGTCGTGGTTTTAACAATCGTCCTGTGGCCTAAGTTGGAATATTTGCCGGCAGGAAATAGAAATATGGTCTTTATACGAATGTCGCCGCCGCCGGGATATAACATGGATGAGTTGATGGAGATGGGGAAAGAAATCGAAGAGGATCTGGAACCTATCTGGAATGCAAATCCGCAGGAGCAGTCTCAAATGGATTTTCCTGTCATCGCTTATTATTTCTTCAGCGCCAGAACCAGTGGTATTGCGATGGGAGTGCAGGCTTACGATCCCCTGCGGGTTGCTGAATTGATGCCGCGTTTGAAAACCTACGGTGACAAGTTTCCAGGAACCCGGGTTGTCGCTTCTCAAGCCAGTCTTTTTGGGAGAGGGTTTAGCGGCGGCCGCACAATTGATGTTGAAATCACAGGGCGGGATTTGGAGAAACTTATTGAGATAGGCGGAGAAGTAATCGAACGTTTACAAAGCGGTAAAGACGGAGTGCCGTCGCGTTTGGCAGATGCCCAGATGTTTCCGCGACCAAGCCTGGACCTTTCCAGTCCTGAAATTCACCTGATTCCGGATAAGGTGGCTTGTGCAGAATTAGGAGTCACTGCAGACGAGCTTGGCTACACGGTTGATGCTTTTGTTGACGGAGCTTACGCGGGTGATTTCTTTTATGGCGGAGATAAAGTCGATATAACGCTCAAGGGTGATCGTGTCGTTGATCTTCGTACGCAGGATTTAGAGGACTTGCCGATCGCCACGCGTTCCGGGAAATTAGTCCCTTTATCCGCATTGGCGGATATTGAATACAGCAGTGGGCCTGAGCAAATTATGCGACGCGAACGTCTGCGGGCGATCACCGTTCAGGTGACACCACCACCTGAAATCGCTTTGGAAGAAGCAATGGATATCATCAAAGACGATGTTGTACAACCGATGATAAAAGATGGCTCGATGGGGACCGGAAATGTCATTACCCTCTCTGGTGCTGCTGACAAACTGAATCAAACGTGGGAATCACTGCGATGGAATCTTCTTCTGGCTTTGATCATTACGTATCTGTTAATGGCAGCCTTGTTCGAATCTTGGCTCTACCCACTCGTAATCATCTTCTCCGTCCCGCTTGGTGCTGTTGGGGGACTGCTGGGATTAGCGTTGTTGAATGTGTTTGTCCTGCAAACACTCGATGTCCTTACCATGCTCGGTTTTGTGATCCTGATTGGTACGGTGGTAAACAATGCGATTTTGATTGTGCATCAGGCACTTAATCATATCAAGGAAGATGAAATGGAACATCGTCAGGCAATTCCTTTAGCCGTTCGCTCTCGTATCCGACCAATCTCTATCACGACCATTACCACCGTACTCGGCTTGCTGCCCTTAGTACTGTTTCCAGGTGCTGGCAGTGAACTTTACCGTGGTCTTGGTAGTGTTGTCCTGGGCGGATTGTTAGTTTCAACCGTGCTTACTTTGGTTCTGGTACCAACGGTCTTCACCCTCTTTATGGATGCACGTCTTTTCGTGACGAATTGGCTGTTAGGGTCGGGAGTTCCGGAGCAGACAATTCCAGTGGAGGATTGAAAAAGGACAATTATTCCGATTCGGCGAAAGCGTATAACCTGGAATGCGTTCTGACATAAATCACACCATCAACAATGGCCGGTGTGGCATAGACAAAATCCTCCATGGCATTTGTCGCCAGAACTTTGCGGGAGGTTCCGAGTTCAAGCACAGTGATTTTCCCGTCCCCCGATGTGGTATATAGTTTCCCGTCGGCAATCACTGGTGAAGCGTAGTGTGTCCCGCTTCCACCGGTTCTCATACGGAATAATCGCTTGCCTTGCTTTAAGTCAACGCAGGTCAATAATCCCCCGTTTTTCACCATGTAAATGAGGCCGTCGGCATGAATCGGTGATGGGACTTCAGGAATCCCCTGCGTTTCGATCCTGCGAATATCAGTTTCTGAAACACGCCCGGTGCTTTTGAGGGGGACGGCAATCAAACCATGTTCCACGTAGCCTTGCTGACGGTTTTTTTCCTTGTCCAGCACACGTTGCCATTCGGCCCGGGCAATCTTCCCGTCTTTGTTGGAGTCTGCATGTGCAAACTGGAACGGATAACCATTGTTTGGTGCCTCGGTTCCTTCACTGCGATGGAAATAGAATAGCTGGGGAATCTCTTGGCGATTGATTAATTTATCACCGTCCTTGTCATTGTTAGCAAGCAGTTCGTCGAACGTTGGAAAGTCCGGATGTAAAGCCTCTTCACCGGTTTGGTTCCAGGTTGCCACGACAACCTCGTCACCGGCAATTACGGGCGTGCTGGTGGCAGTGGTTGAGCATTTTAATTCCCAATTTAGCTTTCCATTATCAACGTTGAACGATTGAATACTTCGGACCGCGTGCACAATTAACTGATTCTCGTGAACGATAGGCACCGCAGCACAGGCCATGTTAGGCGTGAATCGTTCGGAGTTCTCAACTTTCCAGACTTCCCTGCCTGTCCGTTTGTCGATCGCCAACAGGTAGTGGTCGATGTAATTCCCCCGGTAAAGGATTACCTTGTTATCGTGGATGATCGGCGAGACGGCATTTCCTGAATAGGATTTGGTCAGAGGTAATTTGATTTCCCACTGCAACTTGCCTTTCAAATCGAGACAGACCACACCATAGGAACCGAAATACGCAATTACCCGTTCGCCGTCACTGACAGCAGTGCTACTAGCTGGATTAAAAGATGGATGCCCGCGTTCTAAGGTAGGGACTTTAATGCTATAGCTCCACTTGGATTTTCCTGAAGAACGATCCAGTGAAAATATCTGCAGTTCATTTTTGTCTTTCTGAGCCCCAGTGAGAATGATTTGATCGTCGATGATACAGGGAGACGAATGACCGCTGGCGACAGGAACATTCCAGCGTTCGTTTTTCCCAGGTCCGAAATGAGTGACAACTGCTGTTGCGTCGGCGTGCCCGGCACTGTTAGCACCGCGAAATTGAGCCCAGTCGGCGGCGGTGCAAGAAAATGTGAGCCCAGGCAGGCATGCGATGACCATGAAAAGACGGGCTGGCATTACTTAAATCTCTCGGCGGTCAGAATGAAGAGCTGGCGTCTGATTCACTGTCAGCACCTTCGGGCTTTTCCACAGGACTGTTTAGGAGTGTGTCGCGGGGGCTGGCATGCAAGTCTGTTTCGTCGGCGATTGCTTCGCCCACAATCGATTCGAGTAAATCCTCGTCAGCAACAATTCCGGCTGTTTGACCAAATTCGTCGACAACCAGCATTAGCTTGTGGGTGTTTTCGACCATGGAGTCAAAGGCAGTTTGAGCGGGAGTCGTATCGCCCACACTTTCGAGAGTGTGGGCCAGTTCTGTTAGCCGTGAATCCTGACCGGAAATGTGGGCTTCGAGTACTTCCGAATAGATGACGTAGGAAGTTACCGTTTCGTCCTCAGCTTCAAGTGGGATTCGTGCGAAGTCGACCGGCACATGTGTCTCTACGAACTCCGATGTTGTTAGCTTGTCGCTTACGTGAAAGACTAGATTGAATGGGGTCATGACATCACGAACGGTGGTGGTGCGAAGATCCAGGATATTCTGTACCATTTCGGCTTCATCATCGGAAATCGTTCCCGACTCACCAGCCAGACCTGCAATGGCTTTCAGTTCGACACGCGAAAAGGTGCTGTGATGGCCCGATGAGGAGATTAGCTTGGAACAGATTTGTAGCATCCAAACGAAAGGGAATAACGCCCAGATCAGCCACTGGATGAGCATCGCAGTTGGTTTTGCCAGAGCGTTACAGTAGCGGGCCCCTAGTGTCTTGGGAATCACCTCGGATAAAACGAGGACCAGTAGAGTTAAAATGGCAGAGGCCCAGCCAAGGTACTTGCCGTCAAACAGAGTGCTTACTTCAGAGCCAACGCCGGCTGCGCCCATGGTGTGAGCGATGGTGTTTAGCGTGAGAACCGCGGAAAGTGATTTATCAAGATCGTTCTTTAGACGCTGCAGTCGTTCTCCCGCTTTACTGCCATTGTCGATCATGGACTGGATGTATCCAGGTCCTACCGAAAGAAGGACAGCTTCCAGGATCGAGCAAAGGAAAGAAAACCCGAGTGCGAGTGCAAGATATAATGTTAACGGTATAAAGTCTGTGAATGTCATGGTTTTAGTGTACACGTTTTACATCAACTCATGCAGCGCCGCTTTGGAAGTCTGTGCTTTCCATTCCCGCACTCTGTACAATAAACAGACCCTCACCGAAACCTAAATCTATGAGTTTCTTGCTATGCCCAATATTGTTTTTGCTGAAATGCGACAGGAAACGGCTTCGTTCAATCCATTTCCAACAGATTATGCGATGTTCCGGCAAATGCATGGCGCGCAGATGATTGAAAAGTATCAGGGAACAAAAACTGAGATTTCCGGCTTTATGGATGTGATGGCTGGGAAAGAGGGTATCCAGCTTATACCGGCGATGAGTGCGGCCAGTGTTTCCGGGGGAGCCGTTCCAACGGAAGATTTACAACGCCTCATTAATGAGATCGCTTTGTCGATTGCGTCGGTTGTAAATGAGAATGAAATCGACGCAGTCTATATGTGTCTGCACGGTGCCATGGCAGGTGAAACGGAAGGAGATCCGGAAGGCTTGCTGCTTGCTAAAGTGCGGGAACTTGTTGGCGGTGTCCCTTTGGTGGCCAGCATCGACCTGCATGCCGTGCTTACGGACCGAATGTTGGAATTGATTGACATCGTTGTACCATTCCATACTTATCCCCATGTCGATCAGTACGAGACCGG
>PAAT01000043.1 GCA_002698965.1 Rhodopirellula sp.
ACACCTACACCTACACCAACACCAACACCAACACCAACACCTACACCAACACCTACACCAACACCAACACCAACACCAACATCAACACCAACACCAACACCAACACCAACACCTTATCAAACAAATTCACCAGTTGTAGATGGTAATACGGGTGGTGGAAGTGATTTAGGTGGTAATACAGGTGGTAATGGTTTAGGTAGTGGTACATGGGGTGGTGGTGATGCAGTTATAATACTACCAACACCAACACCTTCACCTTATCAAACAAATTCAAAAGTTATAGTTGATAGTGGTTCAGGTGGTAAAAAAGGAAGTTCAGGTAGTCCTGGTAGAGTTGTAACACTACCAATAGAAACACAAAAACCTAAATAAAATTATAGAAAAAAATAAAAAAAATAGTAATATTATTTTTAATAAATATATATAATAGTAATATAATTAATAAAAATAGAAAATATGTTATTAGATTATAGCATAAATATATTATCAATATTATTAATATTAATAATAATATATTCAATATTGTGTAGTACATTATATTTAGATAAATATGAGAATTTTATAAATAATAATGATAAATATAAAGAAATATATAAAAAATGTCCGAGAGGTTGTGGTCATCATTATACAGTACCAAATTGTAATGAATGTACATCAGAAAAAAAAGATTATGATAAAGGAACAATAAAAGATAATGAATGGATAGATAAATATCATATAAAAGGAGATCAAAATGAAGCATATATAGAAAATATAATAAAAGAATGGAAAAAAATAAATCCAAATACAAAATTTATATATGAATTTTTAAAAGAGGATTTTTATGAAAAAAAAATATATAAAGTAAATTTACATCCAAATTATTTAATAAAAATATATGAGAAATACAATCCAGAAAAAAATAGTAATAATATATATAATATAACAAAATGGATAGAAAATATACAAGAAGATTTAAGTAAATATAAAGAATTAAAAATAGAAAATAAAATAGAAGATTTAAAATATTTAGATATAGAACCAGAAGAATGGATAGATAAAAAGATATATGAAATATTAATGAAAAAAAAGGAAATAAGTGATGAATATTTAAAAACAATAGATAACAAAGAATTATTAAAATATAATATAAAAATAAATAAAAATACAAAAGATAAATCACTATTAAATATAGAAGAAATAAAAAAATATTTAGAAAAAATATTTGATGGATGTGATATAAATAAGGATAGTAAAATTAGTAATAGTGAGGAATTAAGATATATATATTTATCAAATAAATATATAACAGATAAAGATAATAATGATTTAGAAAAATATGAAAATAAAATATTAGAAGAAATAAATATAAAATATGATATAAAATCATTTAATAAAAAAATAAAAAATAGAGAAATAAGTACAATATGGCAGGATATATATAATATAGAAAAAGAAAAAAATGAATTAATACCATCATTAAATAGAGAAACTTATATAGAAAAAATATTACAATATATAGTAAATGAAAATTATAATACAGATAAAATAAATTATATAAGTAATATAATAGTTTATAGTCTTAAATATTTAGAAAAAAATAATTTAATAGATATATTAAATGATTATAAAATAAATAACATATATAAAAATATAAAATATGGAGATAATAAAGAAAAAGATTATAATGATTATTTATTAACAAATTATAGTAAAGAATATATTGATAAAATAATAAAAATTAATAATAATAAAGAATCTGAAGATGAATCCGAAGATGAATCAGAAGATGAATCAGAAGATGAATCTGAAGATGAATCTGAAGATGAATCCGAAGATGAATCCGATGATGAATCAGAAGTAGAATTAAAAAATAAGAAAGATAATATAGAAGATATAATAGAGAAAGAAAAGGTTAAAAAAAATAAAGAAAATAAAAAAAATAATGAGAATACAAATAAAGAATTATTATATAATATAGGTTTAAAAAAAGAGAATAATGATAAATTTAATGAAGCTAAACAAACATTTAAAAAATTAAATAAAGAATATAAAGAGTATGAGAAAGGTAATATAAAATTTGAAGAATTTACAGAAATAAGTACAAATAATAGAATAAAAGAAATAGAAGAAGGAAAAGGATTACATTTAGATAATATAATATGGTTATTTAAATTAAAAAAAACAGAAGCAATAAATTATGTAAAAGTATTAAAGGAAAAAATAAAAGAGAGAAGAGAGAAAATAGAAAATATAAAAGAAAAAATAATGAAAGAGAATATTGATAAACATTTTGAAATAAATTATAAAATGAATTGTGAAAATAATGAATATAAAATAAAATTACCATTAAAAGAAGAGAAAGATAAATATAATTATTATTGGGCGAATGAAATAAATAAAGAATGTAAAATATTAAAAACAAATAATTAAGAATCAGAATCAGAATTATCACTACAAGAATTATTATTAATATAATTAAAATTATTTAATAAATCAGAATTATTTCTAATTTTATTATAATCAACTTCATAATTATTATTATAAATTTTATCAGAATATTTTAATTCCATTTTTTTATAATTATCTAAATCAATTCTAGAATAATTATTATCATTATCTGAATCATTTTCACTTTCTTGTTCTTCTTGTGTATATCTATATTGCATAAAATCCATTTTATATTCAGGGTTAGCAATAGATTTATCAAAAGATTTATTTTGTTTAGGTGTATAATAATGTATAGCGAAAACTAAATCATGATTTACACCTCTAAAATTATATAAAGAACCATCAGCATTTTCAAAACGAAGTGTTATTTTATCTAATTTACCAATAGGATGAAATTCTCTTAATTTTAATTTAAATAAAGGATTAGTTTCTTCATTAAGACCCCAATGACTTGTTCTAATTTTAGCTAAACCGATAGTATTTTTAGTATAAGATAAAGAACCATATAAATGTTGTTCAATTTCTGGACATCTTAATAAAATATATTTAGAACCAATTAAATAAACAATACCAGGAGAAATAATATTAAAATTATTATTAATGTTATTATAAATAGAATGATAAAAATTTTGATAAGTAATAAAATTATTAATTGTTAATCTTTTAAAAAAATTTTCTTGAATAAAATAATTATCATCACTAACTTTTGAATAAAATCCAAGAGTTTCATTACAAGTGCTATTATTCATATCAAATATAATTAATCTAGAACATTCAAATTTAAGTATATTTGTTAAATCAGCAGGAACACTATTACCAGAACATTTTAATAATAATTCAAATTGTTCATTATTAGTTAAGAAACGATTATCATTATTATTAATTTTATTAGGAAATGTAATTCTATTTTTAATATCTAAATTAATTTTACTAAATTCATTATTAATAGATAAAATTAATTTATTAATATTATAATTACCAATAGGTAATCTAAATTCAAATTTTTCAAAAAAATTATCTAAAAAATTTGTATAATCATTAAGATTATTAATATCATATAAATCATTAGGATAATAAAATAAATTTTCAGGAGTATAATAATATGTAGGAACTATTTTAAAATATAAATTATTATTAGATTTAATAAAATTTTCTATATTTAAATCATCTTTATTTATTTTAGTTTTTTCAAATTCATCTATTGATAATAAAATATTTTTAGGTTTATAATAAGAAATATTATCAGAACCAATAATATAATTATCATATTTTAAATTATTAATATTTAATGTATTATAAATATCAGTAGTTAATAAAATATTATTTTTTTCATTTAAATAATTAGATAATTGATTATTAATAATTTTATAACCAAAAGTTGGTTCATTTTCACCAATATATTCCCATTCTAAACCGAATTGATTATGTTTTTCATCTAATAAATTAGCTAAATTATTATTTTGTATCCATAAACCATTAGGTTTAAAATAAGAAGATTCTAAAATCCAAATATTATCATCAATAATAACAAAATTATTATTATTAAAATTTTGTATATTATAATTATTTAATTTAATAATATCTATTTCAATATCATTTTTTAAATTATTAAAATCACTTTTAAATAATCTAAAAGCATCTTCATTTGTAATAGTAGTATCAATAGGATTAAAATTATTTTTAGTTATTTGATTATTTAAATTAAAATTATTTAAACTAATAACACCAGCATTAATCCATCTATTACCAATATTAACTTTAATATAATCTTCAATATTAATATTAAAATTATAATCTAAATTATTTAATTCTTCATAATTATTATAAGTAATAATAGGGTTTGTTATATTATCATTTAATTGTAATAATTCAATTTTTTTATTAATATATTTATTTCTAATACTATATGTTAAATTATCATTAATATATTCATTACCAGTAGTTGGAATATTTAAATTAGAATTTAAAATCCAATTTAAACCTATATTATAATTATCATATGCTTTATAATATGAATCATTAATATTTATAAAATTATAATTATATAAATTATTTATATTTAAAGTATCATATTCTTCTTGTGATAATATATTTTTATAATTTAAAATATTTTTTAAATTATCATTAAAAATTTCAATTCCATCTTTTATTTTTTTATTTCCAATATTTATCCATTTTAATTTATATGGTTTAAAATTAAAATCTGTACCAATACAATACCAATTTAAATGAAAATTTGTTGTATAATCAAAAACAGGGATAATATTATAATTTCGTAAATTATCAATATTATATTCATCAATATTATCAATAATAATATTAGAATTATTATAATTACTTAATTTTCTAGAAAAATTAATATTAAATATATTAATATTATTATTTGTTATATTATTTTGAATATTAATCCATTTTAATGGATTAACAACCTTAATATAATTATTTATAGCTAAATTTGTTATATTAAAAGATAACCAATCATTAATATTAAATATATTTTTAGGTGTGTAAATATTATTATCTATTTTAATATAATTATTTTTGTATAATTTATCAATATTTAAACTATTAAATTCATTTTCAGTTAAAATATTTTTATTTTTTAATATATTTGATAATTCATTATTATTAATTTCTATAAAATTATCGGGTATATTATCTATTAATTTCCATTCTAAACCGGATACTTCATTTGTTTTTAGTTTATCTGCTAATAAATAATTTATTATTTCATTATCATTTTCATTATAATTTTTAATTACCCAATCTAATCCTTTTGCATTATTATAATAATCATTAATAGGTTGTTTAGTTGTATTTATATATAAAATAAATTTATTAATATCTGTATCTACATTATACATAGTTTTTGGTATTGTAACATCTAAAATTTCAATACCAAAAACATTTTTAAATGGTATATCAAAATTAATTACATAATTATTTGGTTCTGGATATTCATCTTGATTTCTAAATCTACTATCAATTATAAATGTATAATTTTCCTTTATACTATATTTTTTCATAAAATCTACATCTTCAATTGACATATTTTATTTAAAATATTAATTATATTTATTAATATTAATAAATATAAATTTTATATGTATAGTAATTCTTATAATTTTAATAATAATTTTGATAAAATTATTGTTATTGGTGATATACATGGTGATTTAAAAAGATTAAAACATATTTTAGTTAATGATAATATTATTAATAAAGATTTAGAATGGATTGCTAATAATGTTATTATAATTCAAGTAGGAGACCAAATAGATAGTTTAAATAGAAATGATAATATAGAAGAATGGGAAATTTTAAAAGATATTGAAGTTTTAAATTTTACTAATTTATTAAGTAAACTTGCTTTAGAAAATAATAGTTTATTTATTTCATTAAATGGTAATCATGAATTAATGAATATATTAGGTAATTTCTCTTATGTTTCTAAAAATAGTTTATATGAAAATAGATTAAATAATTTTAAATTTAAAGGAATTTATAATGATATTATTGGTAATCGTCCTATTGTTATTAAAGTTAATGATTTAATTTTTTGTCATGCTGGTGTTAAAAAATTACATCTAGATATTTTAGATAAATATAATAAAGATATTTTTTATCTTAATACTATTTGGAAAAAATTCGTTTTACTTAATAAAGTTGATATTAATGATAAAGAAATTTTTGATAAAATAATATTAAATGATGAAGGAATTTTATGGACTAGAAATGAAGATTCTCCAGATGATATAAATTATGTTTTAAATAAATTAAATTCTACTTTCATTTTTATTGGACATAATACTGTACCGAATATATTTTTAAATAATAATATATGGTATGTAGATAATTCAATTTCAAGATCTTATGGTAAAAATAATTATGAATATATTAGAATTCAAAATAAAAATATAACTATTGTTAAAATTTAATTTTATATAAAAAATGAATATTATTAATTAATTAATTATAATATGTCTTCTTATAATCAATTATACTATAATTTTGATATCCTATTAAATAATGCAGATACTGAAATATTAAATATTTTAAATAAAAAAAATAAAATTAATAATAATCAAATTAATAATAATAATCAAAATGATAATAATAATCAAAATGATAATAATAATCAAATTGATAATAATAAATTATCATATGATGTTAAAAAATGTTTAGCAAAACAAAAAACTCATGAATTAAAAAGACAACAAAAATCTAAAGTATTTCAAAAAAAAGAAACAGATAATTTAATGAATATTATCCATAATTCTAATAAATAATAAAAAAAAATGATATAATTTATGATTTATGTTTATAATACATATAAAAATATGTTTAATAAAATATATAAATATTATTATATTTATTATTATTTTTTTATGAATAATAATAATAATATTATTTTTAAATTATATGATGATGATTATAATAATAATAATCGTTATTTAGATAATAAATTATATAAATTTATTAAATATAATTTAAATTTAGATTTAAATGATAAATTAAAACTAATTAATGAATTTAATAAAATAGATATAAATTATATTGATAATAGAATTGAAATTATTAATAATTATAGATTAAAACTTGATTATTTAAAATCTTTACCATATATTGAACAAAGAACAAATGAATGGTTTGAATTAAGAAAAAATTGTTTAACTGCTAGTGATTTATTTGAAGGTATTTCTAAAAATAATAATATTTTAGCTAAAAAAAAAGCCGGTGTTTATATTGATAATACTGATTTTACTTCTATTCCTGCTTTAAAATGGGGTACTATGTTTGAAGATATGGCTACACGTATTTATTCTGAAAATAATAATAATATTTCTATACATGAATTTGGTATTATTAATAATAAAAATATTGAACATTTTGGTGCATCACCAGATGGTATATCAGATTTAGGTATTATGATTGAAATTAAATGTCCTTATAGTAGAAAATTAAAAAAAGATTATATTCCTGAAAAATATTATTATCAAATTCAAGGTCAATTAGCAGTATGTGAATTAAAAGAATGTGATTATGTTGAATGTTATTTTGAAACTTTTGATAATTATGAAGATTATTTTAATTATGTTTCTAATAATAATTTATATAATAAAAATCATGGGATTATTGCAGAATTTTATAATAATAAAGATAATTATTATAAATATTTATATTCAGACCCTTTATTATTTGTTTCTGAAACTAATAATAATATTGATTTAAAAATTAATAATTTTAATAATGATAATTTTATTTTCAAAAAAAAAACATTTTGGTATTTAAAAGAAATTTATATTCAAAAAATTCATTTTAATGAAAATTTATGGCAAGATATTCCCACTAAAATAAATCTATTTTGGGATAAAGTTTTATCTTCTAAAAATTTACCTATTGAATATAAAACAAATAAAAAAAGTAAAATCTCTTTTATTCCTGATCCTGATTAAAATTTTTAAAATCTTCTACATTAATTTTATGTATTGTCATATTATAATATAATATTATCAATGATATTAATAATATTATAAAAATAAAATATATTATTGAAATATACATTTTATTTTTATTCTATTTATTTATTATATATTAATATTTTTAATTATTATATTTATATTCCATTAATTTCATTAAATCATCCATTTTCTCTTTCATTTCTTTTATATCTGTTTTATTTGTTATTAATTCTTTATTTATATCTTCTCCTTCTTTTTTTAATTCTAATAATTCATTATTTGTTTTTTTATAATATTCATCAAATTGTTGTGTTATATCTGTATGATTAACTTCTATTTTATTATTTAAATCTTTACTTCTTATTAAATCTTTTTTTGTATCATTTAATTCTATTTTTATTTTATCTGTTTTATTATCATTTATATTTAAATCTTTTTTTATTTCATTTAATTCACTATTTATATAATTTATTTCATTTATTCTATCTAAATTATTTTTATTATATTCTTCATCTTTATTTTTTCTATATTCTTTATTTTTATCTAACCAATTAAAATAACTTGCTACATCTAACATTCTATTTCCATTTTTTTCTTTTAATAATAAATCTCTTACATTTAAACTATTTACAAATGTATTATCTTCTTTTATATATAATGGTGAATTATTATCATTATCTCCTGCTAAATAAAAATTTGTATTATTTATATTACCTACTATCTCATCTTTATTATTTTTTATTTTTATTACATCTGATTCCGTTTTTATTGTATATTCTCCATTTTTGTTAACATTCATATACACACAATTATCATCTGAATTACATATCTTAAAATTATTATTATCTTCTAAATTTATTTTTGGATTATCTTTTTTTATATATATATTATCTATATCTTCTATTGTATCATCCAATTTCTTATTTGTTTTTTTTTCTGATTCTTTTATATAATTCTCTGTATAATTTTTTGTATTTAATATAAATTCATCTGTATCTTTTTTAGTTTCTTTTATATACTTTTCCGTATTATTTTTTGTTTCTTTTATTTTATCTTCTGTTATTTTTATTTTTATATCTGTATCTTCTAACTTTTTATTTATCTCTTTATTTTTATTTTCAAATTTTGTATCATATTTTTTATCCATTTCTGTATATTTTTTTTCCATTCGTTTTTTAAATTCTTCAATTTTATTTATTATTATTTTATCATAATCCTCTAATTCTTTTATTGATAAATTTATTTTTTTCTCTAATTGTTCTAATTCATACGGATCTTCTAAATCTTTTTTTATTATTTTTATTTTATTTAATAATTTAATTATATTTTCTTTATTTTCTTGTGTTAATTCATTTAATTCGATATATTTTTTAAATTTCTTTTCTATATTTTCTAATCTTTCATTATAATTATTATATGATACAAATTTTTCCATCTTTACAATATTTTTTTTATATATATATTTTATATATAATATTGATAATACAATTAATATTGATATTAATAATATTAATATTATCATATTGTAATTAATATTTTCCATTCTTTAATTAATATAAATATTTTATATTCTAATTTTCTATTTCTATTATTTTTGTATCTTCTTTATAATCTGTTTCTTTATCATCATCTTCTTCTTCATTTTCATCTTCATCTTCATCTTCATATTCATCTTCTTGATCTTCATAATTTTCATCTTCATATTCATCATCTTCTTCATTTTCATCTTCATATTCATCATCTTCTTCATCTTCTTCATCTTCTTCATCTTCTTCATCATCATCTTTATTTTCATATTCATCATCTTCTTCATATTCATTATCTTCTTCATCATCTTCATTTTCTTCTTCATCTTCATCTTCACTAATATTATCTTCTATATCATCATCATCTTCGCCATTTTGAACATCACTAATTTCATTATCTTCATCTTCATCAATATTATTTAAATTAAAAGTATCTTGTTTATAATCAGAATTATTTCCGCCATAAAATTCATTATTAAAATCATTAATATTATTATCTAAATTATCTAAATCATCATTATCTTGATATAAATCATTAATATCTAATAATGGAAAATTAATAGTATCAGTATTAAGTCTAACTTGTATATTCATAGCTTCTAATTCTTGAACTAATAATTTAAATGAATAAGGTGTTTTAACAATAGATATATTTTGATTGGAGCAATTAGAACAAAAATTAATTTTATTATTATTAGAAGGATTAAAATTAGCAATAGTACCACAATTTTTACATATAGCCCATTCATATTTATCAGATCTTTCAGTCATACTTTCTTGAATAAATTGTGATAAACCGTGACTAATTAAACTATCTCTTTCCATTTCACCAATTCTTAATCCTCCTCCTTTTCTGCGTCCAGCGGTAGGTTGTCTAGTTAAAGAAACTTTTGGACCAATATCTCTAGCATGTATTTTTTCAGCAACCATATGTTTTAATCTAAAATAATAAGTTGGTCCAATAAAGATTTCACAATTCATTTGTTGTCCAGTAAATCCATTATATAAAATTTCATTACCATTTGAATTAAAACCATAATTTTCTAAATTTTTAAAAATTTTATTTTCATCAAATGGTAAAAATACAGTACCATCACCATTTAAACCATCAAGACAACAAGATTTAGCAAATACACATTCAATTAAATGGCCGATAGTCATTCTTGATGGAATAGCGTGTGGATTAATAATAATATCAGGTTTTATACCATTTTTAGAAAAAGGCATATTTTCTTCAGGAATAATCATACCAATTACACCTTTTTGACCGTGTCTTGAAGCATGTTTATCACCAAATTCAGGTTTTTTAATTTTAAGAAATCTTAATTTACAAACTATAGTATCATCATCGTTAGTTTTATTATCAATAAAAATTTTATCAATTTTACCATATAATGAATTATCAGTTAATATAGAACAATCAGTATATATAGTTTCTTTAACATAATCAGTAAAAACCCCTTTTTTAACTTTTTTATAAACATATTTAACATTTAACATACCAATAACAACAACTTTTTGTCCTTTAGGTATATAAGTACCAACAGAAATAAAACCTTTATCATTAATTAAATTATAATTAGCATTTTTGATATTATTAACTTTTATTCCTAATTTAATATATTCTAAAGGATTACCAAAAATTATTTTTTCATATTGTGATTCTATTTTAGCAGTTGCAGTAATTGATTTATAATATGATAATGAGAATAAACCTCTATTAATACTATTTTTATTAATCATTATACTATCTTCTTGATTAAATCCTGAATAAGTCATTATAGCAACAATTACATTAAATCCATTTGGCATATTATTACTGGAAGTATAATGTGATAATCTAGTAGTAATAATAGGTTTTTGAGAATAATGTAAAACATAAGACATAGTATCAAATCTTTTATTAAAATTAGTAGCATATACACCAATTGCTTGTTTACTTTGTGCAGCATGAAAAACATTTCTAGCGGATTGATTATGATTAGATAAAGGTATATTAGCAGAAATAGCACTTAACATAGTAGAAGGATGAATTTCTAGATGTGTATGAAATTTATTAAGATCATCTTTATTCATAGCAATATAAATAGTATCTAATTCATCTATATCAATATATTCAATTACAGCACCATTTTTTTCTAATTGTTCTAATATTTCATTATCAGTTTTATTAGAAAATACAGGTAATGATTTAGGAGAAGTATAAAAACTTTTATAATAAATATTATCATTTTTATTAGAATCATTTAAAGTATTTATAGTACCAGTTATTAAATCGAACCAATTTTTAAATTTATCATATTTATCAATTTTAGAAGAAATTATTAATGGTCTAGCACATCTACCAGAATCAGTTAATATTCTTATTTCATTATTTTTAATATCCCAAGAAATAGATATTAATAAATTAATTAAATTATTTCTTCGATAAGCTTTTAATGTTCTAACTAATAAATTAGGATCATATGTTAAAGCATAATAAGAACCATTTATAAATATTTTTGTAATATTTCTATTTATAGATTTATTAAAATTTTCTAATAATATTATATTTAAATCATTTAAACATTCTTTAATATATTTAACTTGAGAAGTTGATGTTATTTTTGCCAATATTGCCATATTTTTTAAATATCCAACAGAAGCACCATCTGGTGTAGCAAAAGGACACATTATACCATATTGTTGAGAATGTAATCTATGAGGACTAGTTAATTTAATACTTCTATCTAGAGGCATATTAACATTTCTTAAATGTGATAAAAATCCAATAAAACTAATTCTAGATAAATCTTGTACCATACCTAATTCTGGATCATCATCATCTTCAAGTCCCCACATACCTTTTAATGATCTAGTAAAACTTTTAGTAATAATTAAAGAAGGAATAATTTTATAAATATTATTATTATTTATAAAGTAATCATAATTATTATTATTTTTCCATGCACCATAATTATAAGTTCTATCTAAACTATCTCTAATATATTTTGATAATTTTGTATATGATTCAGAAAATAATTGTGATAATAAATAACCACTTATATCAACTCTTTTATATATATAACTATCTCTATCACTTTCTTCTGATATATTTAAACAAGTATTTATATATTGTTTTACTAAATAACCTAAATATTTGGCTTTATTTTCAAAAATTTCTATATTTGGAAATATATCAGTTATTAACATACTTTTAATATGATCTATTGTTTTGTATGTTGATAATGGTTTTAAATATTCAAATGCTTTTTCTTGTGTATATACAATTGATGATGCTGATATTGTAGGTCTTATAAAATTATCAAAAAAATATTTTTCTGTTTCATTTAAATCATTACCAAAAATTAATTCATATATATCTTTATCACTTTCAACACCTAATGCTCTAAATAATATAAATAATGGTATTTTTTTTCCATTTATTCCTTTAAATGTACATAATATACTATTTTTTTTATCAATATAATTTCTATTTACATCACTTTCATCTAAATTAAAATTAGGATATGTTGGTACTTCATCTTTTATTAATAATACAGGATTTTTAACTAAATATAATTCAACTGTTTTTGGTGATAAAACAGTTTCTCCAACATCTGCTGTACATTTTATTAAACCTTTATATGAAAAATTTTGATCATCTTTATATTTTGTTACAAATAAACGATTTGATGTTATTCTTTCTTGTGCTATTATTACTTTTTCTTTTCCATCTATTATAAAATAACCTCCCGTATCATATATACATTCTCCTAATTTCTTTAATACTTCTGAACCTTGATTATTTAAAATACAAGCATCACTATGTAACATAATTGGTATTGATCCAATTGCAACATTTTTAAAATTATTTTCATATATATATTCTTCTTCATCCGTTATTTTAACTAAAACATTTGCATATATATGTGTTTCATATGTTAAATTTTTTAATCTCGCTTCATTTGGTGTTATTATTTTTGGTGATATATCATCAAATGTTATTGGTCTATCTATATATATTTCTTCTCCTTCTTTTCCACCTATATATACTTCTACTTTCATTATCATTGTTCCAATATCATTATATTTGATCATTGTTATTGGATTTAATGATTTTATAGTGTTTGGTATATTATTTTTAATAAAATCTCTATAACTATCGTGATGATGACTTGTAAATGGATATTTATGATTTTTAAAATATAAATCTAATATATCCCATTCATTCATAATTAATCTTTTATTTTATTAAACTATTATTATTTTATATTTAAATATTATTTTATATAATAATATTAATATGAATAATAATATTAATAATAATATTAATAAACTTATAGATAATTGTATTGATACTAATTCTGACTATAATATTGCTTTAGTTTTATTTAATGTTTTTAAAAATGATTATAGATATATTGGTAATAAAATATGGCAATATTATAATTATGATACTAAATCTTGGTTAATTGATAATAATTGTACTAAATTTAAACATGATATTGATACTATTATTTCTAATAAATTTATAGATAGAATTCTTTATTATTCTAATTTATCTACTAATAATAATACTGATTGTGAAACTAATACTGATATTTCGCTAATAATTAATAAATTATTATTATGTTCTAATAAGTTAAAAAATGAAAAATATATAATTACTATTATTAAAGAAGCTCGTGCATTATTTGAATATGTATAATATTAATGATATATATAAAATATCTAAAAAAAATTATAATTTTTTAGATAATAATAACTTTTATGATACTTTAAATACTGATTATATAAATAATAGTTCTATTTATATTAATGATTTTAAAGATATTATGATTAATAATAATTTTATTAATAATAAATTTTTAAATTATTTTAATAGTATTAAATATGTTTTTAAAATTAATTCTAATTTACATAATAATATATCTTTTTATATTTATAATAATAAAAAACTTAATCAATTTCAAATTACTAAATTAATTAAAATTTATAAAAGAATTATTGTTCTTAAATTAATTTATAATATTAATAATTTTATTGATTTTCATATATCTTTTGCACCTATCTCTCGTTTTATTCCTAATAATAATGATTATTTTACACCTATACATATTAATGGTGGTTTCACTTTTTCTAATAATAATCAAATTTATGTTTATCGTAATGATGAATATGGTAAAGTTATAATACACGAATTTTTACATAAAATAAATATTATTGATAATTCTTTACATAATTTATCTAATAATAATATTAATATTTTAAAAAAAACTTTAAATATTTCTAATAATTCAACTTTTAATCCTGTTGAATCTGTTATTGAATTTTGGGCAACTATATACAATTTAATTTTTATTTCTATTCAATTTACTATTCCTATTAATTCTCTTATTAATAAAGAAATTTCTTTCTCTTTTAATCAATATTTTAAAATTATTAAATATCATAATTTTTATAATAAATTATGGTATGAAAAAACTAATGTTTTCTCATATATTATTTTAAAATTAATTATTCTTATTAATTTTAAAAATTTTCTTAAATTAAAATTACCTTATTCTCATACATCTTTTGTTAATTTTATTATTAATAATTTTAATAAATTTAAAAAATATAAATATAATAATATTAATAATTTTAATTTTACTAAAAATAAATCTTTAGATTTTATGTTATTTAGTTCTTTTTAAAAAAACTATACAAACACATATTCTTTATCTCTTTCATCTATCTCTTCTATTTCATTCTTTTCTATTTTCTCTATTTTCTCTATTTTCTCTACCAACTCTATTTTATTTTTTTTTTCTTCTTTTTTTTTTATTTTTAATGGATTCTTTGATTTTTTACCCAGATTTTTTTATTTCTATATATTATTAATATTTTTATAATTTCATATATTCTAATATTTTTTTTGCCTTTTCTTTTCCTATTTTATCTATTTCTTGTAATTTTTTTATTTTATTTTCTTCCTCATCATATTTTTCTAACTCTTTTATTAATTCTTTTATATTTGAATATTTTATTACTATATTTTTTGCTATTGTTTTTGATATTGTTGGTATTTGTGATAATTGTAATATAAAACAATTTTCTGGTGTTATATTCTCTATTTTTTTTGATTTTATTTTTATTGTATCTATATAATTTTCTTTTATATTTTCTATATTATCCAAATATTTATTTATATTATTTATTATTTGAACACATAATGTTAATATAAATGTTGTTGTTTCTTTTATATTTTTATTAAATATTATTTTTATATTATCTCTATATAATGTATTTAAATATACACTTGTTATTCTTTTATCACTTCTATTTATACTTTTATGTATATCATCTTCTTCTATTATATATGTTATATCATTTATATTATATTTACACATTAATCTATTTTTTTGTTCTTTATATCTTCCATCATTTATTGATCCATTTAAATCTTTTAATGTTTTTCTTTCAAATATATATGTCTTTTTTTCTTCATTATTTTCGTCCTCTATTATTATTATTATATCTCCTAATTCTAAATTTCTTTTTTCTATTTTTATTTTTTCATTATATACTTCTAAATCTCTTAATATTATATTATTATATAATTCAGTTTCTCTATTATCTATTATTAATTTTATTATCATTTTAAATCTAATTATTATATTTTTTTTATATAGTATTTATCTTTTTGCCACCAAATAAAATATCTAATTCATAAAAATTATCAGAGACTATTCTTAATTTTTTATGAAGAAGTCTATTTATTCTAATTTTATTAAAAAATTTTTTTTTAGATAATTCTTTTGAAAATAATATATCATAAAATAATTTAATTGATTTATAAAAAGTATCTAAATTTATATTTTTATCAGTATATTTACTATTATAAAATTGATAAATCTTATTCATAAAATTATAAGGTTTATAATAAGTTAAATAATCTAATAAAGATAATTCTATATTATTTGATAATAATAATTCAACAATTTTTAAATGTTTCTCAAATTTTTCATAAAATACATTTACACTTATTGTTTGATAATCAAAAAAAAGATTTATATGTTTTAATCTTAATGATTGTAAAATAATATGAGGTATTTTTATATTAGGTATTTTTAGTTTATGTTCTTTATCTGGAGTACTATATCTATTATAATATTTTATAAGATATTGAATATATTCTTTATGAAATTCCATAAATTCATTTTTTATAATATTTAAAATATATTTTTTAAAATTATTTTTTGTATTTTTATCATTATTAAAATTATTAAATGTTTCTGTTTTATAAAGATTTTTTTTTATATTCTCAACAAAATCAAAATACTCTTTATAATTATCAAAACGCGAATCAATATAATAAGAAGAATGATACATTTTAAAGAAATCAACAAAATATGTTATTTGATATTCTTTTAATGAATTTAAATCAATTGATTCATAATGTAAATAATTAAAAAGTAAATCTAATGAATTTAGTGAATCTCTACGCATCTCTTTATCATTATGAGTTTTTAATGAATATCTATCATAAAAATATTTATTATATTGAAGACTTAAATAACTATAATCTAATACTGATGGAAGAGGTGGTGAAAATGGTGGAATAGATGAAATTTTTTTTAATTCTCCTTGAGTAGAATTTTTTGTAGACAAACAATCTTTTCGATAGCAAGGTGGTATAGGTAAATAAGAGTTATCAGATTCATATTTTTTTGGAGAAGATTTTTTTTTTTTTGTAGTTGGTACAGATTTAGCTCTTTTAATTGTTTTACTAGATACAGAAGATTTAGTCTTAATATTTGATAAAGATTTCGCTCTTTTAATTGTTTTAGTAGATGGTGAAGATTTTGTTTTTTTATTAGATAGAGAAAATTTAGTCTTAATATTTGGTAAAGATTTAGTTTTTTTAGATTTAGAAGTAGATTTAGTTAGTAAAGATATAGTTGGTAAAGATTTAGCTCTTAAAATTTTTGAACTCATTATTATTCTACTTTAAATTAACAAAATAATAAAATATATTTTTATTTTAATAAGAACAAATGAATAAAAATATTATTATTATTATATTTTTAATTTTAATTATTTTAATTATTTTAGTTTTAATTAATAATAATTTTAAAGAAAATTTTATTTGTATTAATCCTAATACTTATGATAATAAAATTTGTAAAAATGATTTTATTGAAATTAGTCAAAATTATTGTAATAATAATAATAATTGTTATGGATATTTTTCAAATACTTTTACTGATTTATTAGGTACACAACAAGTTAAATATTATAAATGTTTAGATAATTGGGATGGTGAATTTGAACATAATAAAAATACTATTAAAAAAATTATTCAAAATAAAAATAATACTAATTCTATAGTTAAAACTTTTAAATGTAATAATTATTGTTCAGCAGGTAAAGGTATTATAGATGATAGTAATACTTGTTTAGATTGTCCAGATAATAAATATAATACAGGTGATAGTTATCAATGTAAAAATATAGCAAATTGTCCAACTAATTATAGTTTAATTAATTATGATAAAAAAACTGGTAATATTACTTGTAGAATTGATTCAAGACCTGGTTATTATTATGATACTGATAATTTAACTGAAAAACCTTGTCCAATAGGAACATATACAGATACATATGGTAATGTAATTTGTAAAACAGCAGATCCTGGTTATTATGTTAATAAAATTGCACAAATAACACAAAAACCTGCAGATAAAGGTTATTATTCAGATAATAAAATAACACAAAAATCTTGTAATTATGGAACATATACGGATACATATGGTAATACAACTTGTTCGCCTGCACAAATTGATTATTATGTACCATCTATAACTTTAGCAACAGGTGTATCTGGTTGGAGATTAGTTAGATATTTAAAAGATGGTTCTACAACTTGGCATCAAGCAACTGATAATTTACAAGGAACAGATGTATATGGTAATCCAAATGATTTTACAAATAGTTGGAGTATACCATTTGGTGAATATGATGAATTATGTATAGGAACACTAGATTTAAGTTATTGGGTTTATTTTAATAAAGAACAAATATCAACTAATTATAATGATAAAGAAAAAACAGTATATAAATCATCATTATATAATTTTAAACACAATATAAAATGGTATAATAGAGAAGATAATTCACAAGGTAATATATACGAAGATCCACAAATTTCTTTAAAAAATCATCATAATTTAAATGGAAATTATTTTGTTTATGTTGAAGGTTCTCATAGTATAGAAAATTCAGGTGAATTATTATCAGGATATGGTGGTTTAGCAGTATGGGTAAGAAGTATAGATAATAATAATAATAATAATAATAATATATTAAATAAAGATATTAATAATTCAGAAAATTTGGATAATTTATATGTAAATAAATATATTGAAAAAGGAATTATTGATACAAATTATAAATATATTATATTTAAATATAATGAATCTCAATTATCAAAAAATACTGAATATACTATTAATTTTACTAAAGATACTGAATGTGATATATTATTAGTTGGAGGTGGTGGTGCAGGTGGATATGATAATTCAGGTGGCGGTGGTGCAGGTGGATTAGTATTTATTAAAAAAGAAATATTAAATGGTGCTTATTTAATAAAAGTAGGGAATGGTGGTATAGGTAATAATCCAAATTCTGAAAATGGTAATGATACATCTATAGAATTAATTTCAAATAATATAGATAGTATAATTGAAGGTGAAAATAAATTTATTGCAAAAGGTGGTGGTTGTGGAGGATTTGGTGAAAATGGTAATAAAAAACATGGTAAAGATGGTGGTAGTGGTGGTGGTGGTGCAGGTGAAGTATCAAATGCAAATGCTGGTATAACAAATCAAAAAACATATATTAAAAATAGTATAAAAAGAGGATGGGGAAATGATGGTGGAACAGGTAAAAATGGAGATAAAGGAGGTGGTGGTGGTGGTGGTGCGGGTGAAATTGGTCATTCAACAACAAATATTTATGGTGCTAAAGGTGGTGATGGTTTAAGTGGAATAGAATCATTAAATATTAATTTTAAAACATATTTTAATATACCAGATAATATAGGGCATCATATTAGTGATAAAGTTTATTTTGCAGGAGGAGGTGGTGGTGGTAATAAAAATAACGGTACTGGAAATGGAAATGATGGTGGAAAAGGTGGTGGTGGAAATGGTCCTAAATCTAATACAAAAACAGTTGCAAAAGCTAGTGGTAAGAATGGATTAGCAAATACAGGTGGTGGTGGTGGTGGGTCACAATATAATAACAAAGTAGGAAAACCTGGTAATGGTGGCTCTGGTATAATAATAATTAGATATAAAATTACAGAAATAGAACCAGAAATAAATATAAGTAATATTGATATTTTAAATGCATATTGGAATTTTAATAATGGTTTAATTGATAAAATTAATAATATTCAAATTGAAAAACAAAATAGTGTTATTTATCCTAATACATTTTATAATAGATTTTTAGTTGATGATGGTGTAAATGAATTTGATAAAGGTTTAAGTTTTAAAAATAATGTTAATAATAATTTTGTAATTACTGATCCAACTCTTAAAGATTTAGTTGAAAATGATACTTGGACTATTTCCTTTTGGATAAATCTTAAATCAATACATGCTACAAATCCTTCATATTTAATATCAAGATATGATGTAAGTACATTAGCATCAAATGGTTTAAGAGGAGGATGGAGTATTGCTATAATGGCGTTAGATGAAGGTTCAAATAAAGGTCTTATTAGATTCGAAAGACTTCATAATCCAGATGATTGGTTTCAATTTTATTCAAAATTTTCTTTTATAAATAATTTAAATAAATGGGTACATGTTTCTATAATATGTTATAATAAAGGTGCTGAAATATATATTGATGGTAAATTTGATAATAAAAAAACTTTACCAGACTGGAAAAAATGGGTTAAAACACAAAGATTTACAGGAACAGCTTATGAAAATCAAATAGGATTTGGTCATTTATTTAGAAACAATGGTTTTCATAGTGATAGTAATTTTAAAATAGATTGTGATATAGATGAATTAAGATTTTATAATAGAACTTTATTACCAAATGAAATCAAAGATTTAGCAAATTATTATTATATTCAACAAGGAACAATATTAAATACAACATATAAATATATTATTTTTAAATATAATGAATATACAATAAATTTTACAGAAGATACTGAATGTGATATATTATTAGTTGGAGGTGGTGGTGCAGGTGGTAGTGATAATGGTGGAGGAGGTGGTTCAGGCGGATTAGTATTTTTACAAAATATTATATTAAATGGTTCATATTTAATAAAAATTGGAAATGGTGGAAAACCTAATGGAGATGGTTATCCAGGTAATAATGGTACAGATAGTTCAATAGAATTAATTACAAATGATATAAGTAGTATTAATGAAGGTGAAAATAAATTTATAGCAAAAGGAGGTGGAGGAGGAGGTGGTGGTGAAGGTGGTTCAAGAGAAAGTGGTAAAGATGGTGGTTCAGGTGGTGGAACTGCATTTGAACGACATAATGTAAGTAGAAACATTGGTAAAACAAATCAAAATACATATATTAAAAATAGTATAAGAAGAGGATGGGGAAATGATGGTGGTTTAGGTAAAAAAGAGAGTTCACAAGGTTCTGGTGCGGGTGGTGGAGGTGTAGGAAATAAAGGTGAAAATTGTTTTAATGGTAATTATGGTAGTTTAGGTGGTGATGGATTATCAGAATTAAATGGTATTGATTTTAAAACATATTTTAATATACCAGATAATATTGGAGAACATATTGATGATAAAGTATATTTTGGAGGAGGTGGTGGTGGAGGTAATAATAATAGTAAAACATCAGATGGAACAAATAATAAAGGTGGTAAAGGAGGAGGAGGTCAAGGTGTATATAAAAATGATACTAAATTAAAAGAAAAAGTGAATGGTAAAAATAATACAGGAGGGGGAGGTGGTGGTAGTGCGTGGTATGGTACATATCCAAGTAATCCAGGTATAGGTGGTTCGGGTGTTGTATTATTAAGATATAATACAAAATTAAGAAAAAAAATAGGTAATAAATATTATAATGAAAATAAACAAGAATTTCCTTGTCAAAATGGAAAAACAACAGATGGAAAAACAGGAAGTATATTTTGTAATTAAATTTAATAAAGATAAAAAAAGTACATTTCTTAATTTTATTTTTATTTTTAAAATAAATTTTAAAAATTTAAAAATTATAAAGAAATGTACTTTTTATAAATAAAAAATGATATAAAATATATATTATAATTGTATAATAAATTTAAATGCATACAGGAATTATATCATTTGCAGATAGAATAGCATATAATATAAAATCAAATGAAATAAAAGATATAATTTTAAATAAATTATATGAATTATATAATATAAAAATAATTCAAAGACATTATTATTTATTATCAAATAATAATTTAAATTATATTAATAATAAATCATATTTATGTTGTTTAAGAAGTAATGGAAATCCATATTATGTATTTTTTACATTATATAATGATATACCAATTATATATTTTATAGATAAAAAGATACATCCAAATTATGAAAAACCAAGAATAATATTAGTTAGAGGTTTATTTGATAAATCATTATATAATAATACATTACTAGATGGTGAAATGATAAAAACATATGATAAAAAGTGGATATTTGCAATAAATGATATAATAAGTTATAAAGGACAACATTTAAAAAGAATTAATTTAGAAGAGAGATTAGAAATAGTGTATAATTTATTAGAAAAAGATTATAAAAGAGATGAATATATAGATGTATGTAAATTTGTAGTAAAGACATATTATAAAATTCATGAAGAGAGTATAAAAAATTTAATTGAAATATCAAATAAATTAAATTATTCTAGTAGAGGAATATATTTATGGAATTATAATTTAAATTATAAACCAATTTTATATAATTTTAATGAAGAAAATATAATAAATGTAGTAAGAAAAACGAAGGATGATTCTAAATTTAAAACATTAGAAATGATAGAAAAAAATATAGAATTAAATATAAATAGTACAAATAAAGATACATTAGAAGAAAATATAAATAAATTAGAAGGAAATAATAAATTAGAAGAGGATGAAAAAATATTATGGGTAAGTAAAACATCAGAACCAGATGTATATTATTTATATTTAAAAGAAAATATACAAAATGAGAAACATATAGGAATAGCAAATGTATCAAGTTTATCAACAAGTAAAATGTTAAGATTATCATTTAAAGATATAAATTCAACAATATTAAAAAGATATAAATGTCGTTATAATAAGAATTTTAGCAAATGGCAACCATTATATGAAATAAAATAAAAAGTACATTTCATAATTTATTTTTATTTTTATAAAATTATTTTAAAATTTTAAAATTTTTAAAGAAATGTACTATTTATAATAATTTTATAAATTTTATTTTATTATTAATAATTTATTTATTAAAATAAATTTAATTACACTTTTTACAAA
>PAAT01000044.1 GCA_002698965.1 Rhodopirellula sp.
TACCGTGGCAATCGTGGTCTGAGCGCATCAAGCGCTGCCTTTTCGCGGGTGTCAGTCGTCGACCAGGCGTTTAAAAAAATAAAGGATTAACTTTGCAAAAATTGTTTTTACGACACGGCCAGTCCGTACTCGCGCCCCACTGCGGTGCACACAATACTGATCAGGGCCACAATGTGCCAAACGCCATGGGAATTTGCGGGACAACCGCACGGCTCGCACCGCATGACGACGGCGTCTCCGCGTCCAAGAAACGCGTCGGGCCATTTGAGCACGCGGTCAATGAACATGCCAAACGACAGGACCAGAAATCCAAAGGCTTGCAACCCAATGATCAGCCCTGCTTGGGGTGCGTCAAAGGACACAAACGTAGCGGGCACCCACGCAAAGTAGCCGGCGGCGAGCAGGAACGACGTGGCGTACCTCAGTGGCGTGTGATTCAAATCAAAGTGCTGGCGTCGGAAGAGCCCTTTGCCGAGCGGACACTCTTTAATCACCCGTTCATTGTCGTCCGACCAGGTGTCGTCTTCGCTTGTAACAAAGCGCCGCCACAGAAAGAAGAGAACCATGAGAGTGCCGGCGATGGGTATGTCGATCACGGTCTCAATGGGAACGTTTGAAAATCCCCGCGTCGATACAGCAATGTCAGCCACCGACGTAAGTACCAGACCAACATAAATCGCGGCGTAATCCAAGAAGCGTGTCCACTTTGAGATGCTTTTACTTGGCGCTGTCGTGTGATAAATTCCGGAGGAAGAGAGCGTGAAGACCGCTCCCCACGCTGTAATGGTAGCCAGTGTCCCCGCAACTGATTCTGAGTCGGCAACAGCGGGGCGCACCGCCGCGTAGATTGCAAAGAGTAGCGCGCCAATCCAGTGCGACCACGCACTGAAGCGTTCCAAGTGACCCGTTTCAGTCAAAACGTCCGACGTCGACTTGCCCTTTTGACTGGGGTGCGTGGACATGTGATTTTTGACCAACACTGCGTAGGCAACTTCTAAGCAGCGGTCGCAGCCTTCAGACGCCACACCATCTTTGTTGTACACGGAATACTGGTCGGCGTAAGTGCACTGTTCGTTCGGATTGGTGTTTTGAGGATTGGACTTTTGCGCGCCGGTTGGCACAGGCACGGGCCGAATGACTTGTAGAGGTGCTTGCGTTCGTTTTGGCTGCGGAAGCAGCGTAGCAAACGTAATTGCGTCTCGGGGACGAGCTTGTGCTTGCGATTGCGTGGCCGGCTGTGAAAAGCGCATGGAAAGGTGTGCTTTTGGCGGCGGCGTCGGCGTCCGGGAGCTGGGTTGCAGGCCAGGTGCAGTTGCGGGAACATTTGCTCCGGTTTGGCCCAACAACAGCTCGTTGCGGAGTTGAAGCAGGGCGTGGGCTGCGGAGGTTTGCGATTCTCTCTGCCGCAATTCTTTGTTGACGGCGTCTGCGGAAAGATCAAACACCAAGCGGGGAGGCGACATGCAGCCAGCAGCCACGCGTGGCAAGCGCAGCAAGCTGTGATGCGCAAGTGGCGAAGCTGCTTCTTCTATTAGCAACAAGACGGGCCCAGCAAATTGTACAAGCGATGAAGCCGCACCGCCCCAATTCACCGCCCGCTTCGCCCCTGCCGGTCAAGGCACTGGCGTGGAGGGAGCGGCTACTTCATACAGAAGCGGGACGCGAATTAGCCCAACATCTGGCCGACGTCAAGTACCGCAGTGGACACGGCGGGTACGAAGCCGCAGTACAGCAAGCCAACTCGTGGCATCGAGTATTTGTGTACCAGCTGAATCACGTCCTTGGCGAGCGGCACCAAGAAGGGTTTGCCGACCCAGCATCGTGCAAAACGCCAATTCCCTTTGGCCTTCCACAGCCACCACCGAATAACAGACGACTGCTTCCCAAGGTGATTGCAATCGCAAATCTCTCTGGAAAGCGCCGACTCTTCTTTGGAGACGACTATGAACTGATGACAGATCTTTGCGCGCAGTCCCGCACATTGGCACCAAAGAGGCTTGGCGATGCAATGTCCAGCCTGATTGAAACCATTGAAGACGGCAATGTCCACACGCGGTCTTTGCTTGTTTGCTACTCCCTACCTTGGCACGCCGGCATGGATGGAGCATTCTGGTCCGTGTCTTCAATCGACATTGAAAGCAACCAGGTGATTGATCGCGTCGCAACTTTTACTTCCATGAGTGCAAGCATTTTTACGCAAGCTCCGTCGCTCGGGGCGGATGGCGAAGAGGTCTATCCAGGACTGATCATCGACGGAAAACACTTTAACTTTATAAGCGCGCGGACGGTGGAAGCGTTTCAAGCGGAGTTTCGCGCTACAAATCCGGCCCCGGCCAAACCAAACTTGCTTGACAAGATGCCCATTGACCTTCTACGCCAATGTGGGGCACTAAGTGATGAGGATTTGGCCAAGCACGCAAAGAATGTGGCATTTGCGGCAACGGCACGGTGCGCAGAGCTCATGGACGGGTTGCCATTTATGCCCAACGTCTCCATCCACGCCGAGCCCGACAGCGACGCAGAAAAACTTCTCGCCAAGGAACGCGAAGAACGAAAGAAGGAAAAAGAACACCACACAAGGCTGATGGAGCTCTTAAAGCAAAAGGTGGCAAGCCTAGAAAAACAGTTTTCGGAACAGTCCAGCGCACACGCCAAAGCTGCGACTGTGTATGAGGCGCAGAACAATGCGCTTGCGGCTGAGGTGGAGTTTTTGACAAAGCAGGCCACCTCTGCGGTGGAACACACGACAAGAGAAGGAGAGAAGAAACTTGGTGACCTCAACAAATACGTGGACAGCGTCAACGCCGTGAATGTGTCGTACAAGACAAGAGTTGCGGAACTTGAGCAATCGGTGTCGCAGCAAGGCAAAGAAATTGAAGGCTTTCGACGACAGCAAAGTGCAGCGGACAAAATTCACCATGCAACGAAAAAGCAGCAGTCAGACGAGATCAAACGCCTCTCCAACCAGGTGGAAGACCAAAACCGCGAGCACAACAAACTAGTGAAGGAGCTCAAGGAAAAGCACACACAGGCCGTCTCGGGAATGAAAGCGAGCACAAAAGAAATGCAAGACACCATCAAAAGCAAAGAACAAATTGTGGAGCAACTAGGGCAGCATTTGAGCGTCAAAGACGATGCAATTGCAAAGCTCGAATTAGAACACGCGGCGTCAATGGCAGAAACCCAGCGAACACTCGATGAGATCACAAAGAACCACCATAAACTGACGCACAACTACGACTCTGCCCTCAAGCAGCTTTCCAAGCTGAAGAAGAGTTCGAAGCAAGTGACGGCAAGGGCGGCACAGACCGAACCACACGTGGACGACAAAATCATTGTCTTGGAAACAGAAGTCGCTCGACTGTACAAACTTTACGAGAAAGCTGTGGGCGCTCCTCCCCCACAAGACGACTCGTCTACAAGCGCAGCGGTAGGAACCGGACCAACAGATCAAGAAACAACCGCATCGCAAGTTGCTCCCGTATCGACATCAACCCAAGCGCCCGCAGTTGCCGTCGCCGCAAACGAAATGGCCACTTCCCAACCACAACAACAACAACAACAACCGGCCAAGCAAATACAGATTCCAATCGTGGATGCCGAGCTCTCGTGCATGGCGGCCATGCAAGCTCTTTCGCAACTAGTTGAGTGGACACGCCATTTGAACGCAATCTCGCGGGCAACGCCACAGCAAGGGTATTCCTTTCCACACGCGCATCTTTCCCAGCCGCAGCCGCAGTTGCAACCGCAGTTGCAGCCGCAGTTGCAGCCGCAGCCGCATTTGCAGCCGCAGCCGCAGCCGCAGCCGCAGCCGCAGGCAAACGGCCCTCCCCTCAACGGATTTCACCAACCACCCCACAGTGGTCAATACTCGGGTTTTTACTCACACACTCGTGGACGGTAACATTACCTGCACACAAGCTCTCGAAGTAGCGCCGCGGACTGGGCTGCACTTGCAAACGCCTGCTTTATTTCCTTCTTTTCCGCTGGATCGTCTGCTTCGCTGATGCTTGCAATGGCGCGATGAAGCGAGCACACTCCCCGATGAGACGACGACTGCAATTGTCGAGCAGCAGCGCTGGCTTTTGGACAACGTAGCGCGGGTAGCAAAGCCGCCAGTGTCGGCAATTGTGGTATAATACAAGTTCCGTCTTCCAAATAAAGACCGCGCTTAAAAGTGTATAGCACGCCAGCAGCAAAGGGTCGGAACGAATCGTTACTTTTCTTCCCCTGTTTCATGTAAGGAGTGTGTGTGGCTGCGCGCCAAAGCCTGACAATTAGCTCGGCTATGCTTGTCTTCTGCTGGCCCGAAATACGATCGCCGCGAATGGTGCGTCTGCAGTTGCCTTTGCCCTTGCTGCTCTTTGCGGCTTCTTGCGCTGCGTCGTTGCGATTGGCAGCCAACATCCGTTGTTGGCGCACAAATTCGTTGGCTTGAACGCATACGTCATGAATGCCGTCCATTGTTAGTGCACACAAACCAGAGGCGCAGTTGCGCCCATACCGCATCAGTGCGGCTCTGCGCACAAATTCTACGTTTTGTAGGCGTGGGTCAAGAGCTTCTTGCGTTGCAGGCGGTGCTGCTTGTGGGGGCTGCAAAGCTTGTGTGTTGCAAAACAGCTTTGAAATGATGTTTGTTGCGTCCATCACTAGCTTGTTCCACACGTCGGATGTCCACGGTTCTTTGGATATTAATTCACCAGTTCGCCGCGTTGCCGTTTCCTCATCCAAGACGTCAACGCAACTTGCACCCCGCTTGGACGGCCGCGGCAAAGCCGACGTGTTGGGTGTGGCGGTCTTAGAAGGCAGAACATCCCCGTCGTCAATGGTTTGTGCAACATGATACGCGTCCATGCTGAGCGAAACGGCGTCACGGCGTCGCGCCCAACCTCCAATAGGAAGACCGGCTGAATCGTCGGGATTTGCCGACGACGTTGAGCGACCCGTCCAGCCCCCATCTCCAAAATGTGGGGCTGGGTCGATGCCTACAATCATGCCACTCACGGCACACACTACCTGTCGATTCTTTTCAATCACTGCATCGCGGCACGTCAAACCAAAGCACACGTGATAGTCGCCATCGCTCAGGCGCATAACATGCATGGGGCATCCACTGCGCATTCGCTCCACTGATAGTGGATTGTCAAACAGCGTCTCAGCTTGAATATCGTAGTCTTGGCCATCCTCTTCGTCGGCAAGTTGGCGTGCGTTGTCTGCTATTTCAAATAACGCGTCATAATCCAGTGCCTCAACAGTCGGCATGGTCTTGTCTTCTTTTAAAAATGCTTGTGCAGCGTCTGATTAAAAATTAGCGCGGGCACACGTACACGCAATCACTACACATGATAGCACTGCGCACATGCTCCTGCTCTTGTGGCTTTGCAAAAAGTGCACGCCGTTTCTTCTCTGCAGCTTGAATGGTGCACGCGCATCCATTGTTTAAAACATTGGCTGCTTGCCGGAGCGGATGATGGCACCAATGTCTGGCTCGCCAGACGAGCTGCCCAGCAGTGCGTGGTTTGTAGAGCTGGAGCCCATTCGCAACGACCCGGAGCCCGACTTGGTGATGAAGCTCAAGAGCGGGTCCGAATCAAACGGGTTGCCAACAGCAGCCGCCTTGGACGCCTGTGCGCTGACCGCAGTGAGCGCCGGCTCCGACTTGATGGCCGCTGCGGGCTCCTCCGGAGGCGGCGCCACTTCCCGCGCCGCCGCCTGCGAAAAGTCAAACTTTGTCTGCTCGCCGCCCAGCTCCGCAATCTTCTTGTTCAGGAGCTCCAGCTGCGCTTGGCGCTCGTTGAGCAGGGTCTTGTCGTCGTGGCTCTCGCGCTGCATCTTCTCAGCCTGGCCCTTCAGGGTCTCGTTTTCCTTCAGGGCATTCGCCAGCGACTCCTTGAGCTCTGGCAGCTGCGAAGCCTCATCCCTCAGACGCTTGACGCCCTTGGAGGCCACAGCGCAGACCCGAGCCAGGCCCGTCTGAGAGACAATGTCCGCCTTGGAGGCATACTCGTCGCCCCACTGAACGACGGGCTGGCAGTCGGCCTTGGCCTCCGCATCCGGGGCCTCCGCCAGCACAAAGTCGGTGAGAAAAGACTTGACGTCCGACTGCCATGCCGTCACGCGTGCCCGCTCCTTGGACTCAAATTGACCCGCGCGCGCATCGCTGGCCGCCTTCTGCTCCATCAGCGCGGCATTCTCCCTCTTTAGCCGCTCCACCAGCTCGTCGCGGTTGGCATCTGACGCCGGGACAGTTTCGGTATTGTCCATTACTTGGGGGGGAGGAGCAGAGCGAATGTGTATGGGAGTGAGCTTCTGCGTGGCTTGTTCAAAGTGATGGCTACACGGGGTTATGAGATAGCGGCGGCGCGCGCGCACCACTCAGCTTTTGGCTCGCCCGGTGATGTCTGTGCACATTCCTCCCGTTGACTGTGTCAATCCATGTGCCCGGTCGGCGGCCTTCGGCGCACACGCTCAACTCTGCCTGTCCTCTAAAAAGAACATTTTGCTTTTCGTCCATGATCATGTCCGTGCCGAGGGAAAGCCCGCGCATGGTTCCTTTGCGAATGCGCTCTTGCGTAGCAGCATCCGTCACGCGCGCTGCAATGCGCAACTCGCCGTTGCTTCCCGGCCACGAGGCAAGGCACGTACCGACACGTGAATTGGAGTCGTGCTCGTCAAGCAGAGGCCGTCCACCAATATTCGTGGCTCGTATTTCCGCCGCAGAAAGGTCTGCGGCGCAATTGCGGCCGCCCCCGAGCGGGGCAGGCGGATGAGCAACCCCTCGAATTTCCATTCAAAAACACCAACCCTTACACCTACCACTTCTCCGCACATTATATCTTCCATCCTAGCGGCTTGCCCCCTTGTCTTCAACTCGCGCAGCTTTGCGGTGGCTCAATCCGCGCCGTCCTCGTGCTCTTCCGCCGTGTCGTTTGCCGCGCCGGTGCCCGAGCCGTTGCCCGAGCCGTCGTCGTAGCCGGCGTAGGCGGCGTTGGTCATCATGGCCTCGTCGTCGAACTGGTTGCCTTCGGGTGCGGGCAGAGCCAGCGGAGCGTCTTGGCCTTCCACGTCGTCGTCTTCCTTAAACCCGTGCAGCTCCGCCCGCTTGGACGGCGCGCCCGAGAGGTTGGTCAGGTTGAGGTGAGCCTGCAGCTCCCACGCAAGGCCCCACTTGTCCATCGAGCTGATCCAGATGCCGCGCTTCAGTGCAACAACCCACGAGCCCACCAGATTGTGGTGCGTGGAGATGGTGGCCAAGGTACCCGGAGTGCGCTTGGAGATGGAGGTGCCACGCCAGACCGCCTCCTCAATCGTTGGGTGCCGCCCAGGCTCATCCGGGTTGGCCATAAAGCTGACTCCGAAAAGGGGAAGGAAGCGCTCTTCCGTAGGCGGCTTGATGCTGGGAGAAAACGCGTCGCGAACGTCCTTTTCGGTGAACGCCGGCTTTATGACGACGTCCTTGCCCTTTTCGCGCCGCGTCTTCGCCGGGAAAATGACCTCCCTGTGGTCGATCATGTACTGCATTGCGGGATCGTACAATTCCGTCTGCAACTTCTCGCGCGTTTCGTCGTCGAGTTCGAGCTTCATGTTGTACTTGTATGGGTCTCCAAGGACGGTACCCGTCGAGGGGTCCTTGGTTGGGCCGGCCTTGAACGGGGCACGCATGTGTTTGGGAAGCGTTCCCAGCCCAACTATCAGCTGCCTGCCACTGTAGTCAATGGGAACGAACCGGTCGGCAGTGCCCTTTTTGACTTCGCCAAACTTGAGCAACGCGCGGTTCAGCTCGCCGATTGGAGTCTCGCGCTTGGGCCCGCTGGTGGCGACGGATGCCGAGCGCTGGAGCACCGGCGGCTTGTCCTGCTTCATAATGGGCGACTTGGGCGCGGCGGCGCCCCCCTGGGGTTTGAGGCCACTGCCGAATTTGGAGGACATGGCGCCCCTTGTTTGCGAATCACTAGTCTGCCGGCGCAACTCGCACACCCCGGTGACAAGCAAAGCGAGTCACCCAGACCGGAACGTTGCCACGCGTGGCAAAAAACGTCCGCAAGTGGCGACGCCACAAGGTTGTTATTATCTCAAGACTGGGTAGTACCGTTGACGCTGCACCGGCATTACTTGTCACAAAGCACTGATGGCAGAAGTTTACCTTGAGCACTTTACGCCACAGACTGTAACGTGGAATCAAATACCGTCGGAATTCCACGCGGAGATGAGGGCTGCATGGCGTCTTCCGCCCGATGGGCCGTCCGTGCCGTCTACGTCTTCGCAAAGCGCGACTGTCATTGACGTGGATGAAAGTGATTCTGAGATGGTGCCGGTTGGAGCGGCGGCAGCGAGTTATGAGAGAGTGGCGAAGGCGGCGGCTGAATCGGCAGCGAGCTGGGCGGCGACGGCGGCGGCGGCGGCGGGGGCTGTAAATGTACAGCCTATGGGTAATACCTGGAATCCCATTGCCAATTGCAATTTAGACAACATTGTGGAGAGCATGAACATGGACACTGTCGATTTAGACGAGCTAATGGACGTCTTGAGCCCAGAACCGTTGGAGGTTCCGGAAGAGGTTGAGGCGGTGGTCGCGAAGCTGATCTCTACAGTGTGTACAAGGGTTGCCAACGCAACGAGCAAAGAAAAGGTTGCGTCCAAACGAAAGGAACGCGAGTTGGAGGGAATCCAGGAAATGCGAAAGCTGCAACAGGAAGCGGCAATGGAGCTTTTCAGCAAAAAACCGCTACAGCAGATTGTGTACAAGTTTGGCGTCGAAGATAGCTACTGTAAGGGAGACTATCTGCAAATTGAGACATCGTGGGGCAGTGTCAAGTGCTGCCTGCCCACACAGGTACGCTGTGGACAGACAATCACATTTTCCGTTCCACGGCCCACCGAGTGTTCCGATTCGCTCTACGTGATAGGAAAGCCGTTTGGATTGCACGGAGCTGAAGGCAGATGCAGGGCGCGCATCCGTGCCAAGACCAGGAGAACGCAGAAGCGTAAAAACCCGACAAAGGCTGCAAGCACAGAGCAGTGCTTTCAAACGACCGCCACTGACCCGCTCGAACTTTTGACGGACACTGCCTTGGCTGCGCAAACCTCTGACAAGCAACAGCCCGCCGCCGGAAATCAGCATAGTTGTACAGAAGCATCGGATTCGGAAAAGGAAGAGTGTGATTTGCCAAAACCCGACGACGGGCCTTCCGTGTACAGCAAACACCCGGAATGCAGCATTTGCTTGGAATCGCTGTCCTTGGACAAACATCGGAATTTCAAGTCGCCAGAGTGTTGGGGATACACCAATTGCTGCGGAAAACCGTACCATAAAGTATGCTTGCTAACGTGGCTGCAACCCGCAAAAACGCAAGATTGGACATCTTCTCATTCCAAGAAGGTGTCCATTGCAAAGGTGTGTCCGACGTGCAAGAGCGACAAGGTGACACAGTCAAACACCCGGATGTTCTGTACCGACGCAACTCCTGGCGCTCCGTTGCCCAAACACATTCGAAGTCGGAGGCCGACGACCCGGCCGACGTCTCCGCGCAGCCATCGCAACTCGCGCATGCAATGGCACGGGCGCGACGTTTACATGAATCAACAGCTTGACACGGGAGGGTCGATCGAAACAACGGTCACCACCACCACCACCACCACTGTGGTTAGCAGGATCAATCAGCAGCCGGCAGCGTCGCAGTCTTCACCGCAAAACACCGGCCCTCTCTTGACGTACGAAGAAGACTGTCCCGATGGCAATGGAAAAGTGATCTACTATAGAAAAACTCCAGGCTCGCGTGTGTGGTACTCAATCGCCTGTCGGTCGGGACAGTGCTGGAGAAACCGCTGGTGCGTCAAAGGTCTAAATCACAGCGGGAGATGTAGTAGAGGGGTGCCACCGAGTGTACTCGAAAGAGTTGACTCATAAAGCAAGTAAGTGTCATTTTTTAATAACAGATATCATGAGCAACTGTCACCTCAAGCGCGTTCTACAGGCTGGGTTTGAACATTTACAGCTAAATGATAGAATTGCAGTTCGACTTAAGTTTGAAACGCTTGCATATAAGACATTGGTTTCCTTTGAGGCCTATTTCAAGCCAAATCCGGATGACAACGAGTGGGAGTGGCCAGGCGAGTATCCAGGACAGACGTCAGAGAGAGATGGCGAAGTGATAGCTTCCTTACGTGAATACGTCTTATCGTTCTGTGACGCCCGCAGTGATCCGGGTTGGCCTGATTACGCTTTCTGTGGTGAACAAAACATTCCGACATTAGTGTTCGATGCAAGACGGGTAGTGGCGGGGATTGCCAAGGCATTCGGAGCAGGCGCGTACATGAGCACCATACCACAAGATAACGGCAATTACATAGTGCGCTTAACAATTCTGAAGAATGCCGATCAGCTCATTCCTGAAGCAGGAAACCGCTTTGATCATGAATTTAGCTAACGAGGTCGGCTTAGTGTAGTCCTTGTGACAAATTTTGAGTGGTGGGAGGGGGTGAATAATGAAGCCAACCAAAAACGGACAACCCAAATTTGGAAGAATAACCGCCCGAGTCACTGGCGGTTATTAAGCGCCTAGAGTGCACGCTGTGACTCACCAAGAGCCGCTGGA
>PAAT01000045.1 GCA_002698965.1 Rhodopirellula sp.
CTCGCTTCCCGGAGCTAGAACCCGCTCGCAGATTCATGTAAATGATTCCCTTTTCGCTGGATGCCTCCCCGAGGGTGGGGTGATAGTCAGCTACCGTAACATCCATACGCGTGGCAAATTGCTTGTAGGGTTCGTTTTGGGGGCGGTGACGCGTAACGCGTAGCTTGTGCGTGAAAGTCACGTGCGTAGAGGTCTGAGCATTTGTGCGCAGGTCACAATGAAGCGGGCGTTTGAAATGTCCAGCTTTAGTCCCGAGCTCACGTATGCGTCGCAGACGCCGCTTGCACCCCCTGCTCCCATTGCTGAGCCGACCGTCGACGCCGGCGAAAATGTCATGCAAGTCGTCGACAACCCCATGGACCTGCTGCCGTCGACGATGCGCGGCGCGGCCGAGCTTTTGATCATGGAAGAGGCGGCTCAGTGTTTGAACGCTCAAGAAGCTCGTACGTCGGCGCCGTCTACAGAGTTGCCGCCACTTCTGACACCACTCGCCGCACTGGAGGCCGAAACAATCGATACACCCAAGGTCATTGGCCTCCTCTCGGAAGAGGGCGGCATTCACGGGTTCATGCGCCTTTACCGACCGCGCGCAAAGGGGCGGCGAGACGGATAAGTCTTTTTCCGTACGCATTCAAGTGTGGGTTGAAGATGGCGGATCTTTCACGGGTGAAAACATGGGCCGATTTAAACACGGGTCAAATTTTCAATGATATCATTACGAATGCCGAGTACAGAGCACTGGATTGTATTGACCAACAGCGCTACAAAATAATTACGAATGACACGCGCGGAAAGAGAGTGATCTGGGGTCTTGTAAAGACGAAAGGTCTGGTATACTTGGCGCCGACACCAACTCAGGGCTCGGCCGCGCTGCGCCTGCCCGACTTGTCGCGACTGTCGCTTCGGGCGGCGCCCGCGCCGACTGACGGGTGCATGTTTGGTCAAGGCTACACCAACCGTGAGCTGCGTATCCAGTTTAATTACAAAGAACGTGGTTCTGCTTTGTCGATTAAGGCTCCGCACCGTTTGATCTTTGTGCCATGCGGAACGGAGGGCTGCAACGGGTACACTTATTCCGGCAGAGCCTATGACAGTTATTTTTACGACGTCGGGATCATGAAGAAGAGAACGGACACAGAGAAAAGTTTCTACGACTACGAAACTGACGTGTGGAAAGAAGAGACCTACTTGACGGTGCAGGACATTGTGAAGCAACTCAAAGACAGCATAGGGAAAGACAACTCCTTGTGGCGAAGATATAACGGTTCTTCAAGCCCGCTTGGAACGTTATCAGGAGTTTGCGCATACATGTGGACGGAGGTGAAGGATCCCAACGGCCGACGCGAGCACCTGATTTATCATCAAGAATTCTAGGTGTGGGTGTGCCACGCGGTGAGCTCATTGCGAGTGAGAGTGGCGACAGAATAGTTAGAGCATTGCAACCTTTAAAGATTCGTTAGTGAGCATGCGCCCGGAGCGTGAGCTAAAACTAAAGTGTGACTGGAATACGTTTTATTGGAGCGATGATTTCAAATCGCGAAACAACGAGACGTTGCAGCATTGCTTCAACACCTACGGCGTCGGCGGGTGGATGTCGCGTTCCAGGGACATGGTCGCTGCGCTGATTTTCTTGGACGAAACGCGTTCGGCGTGCAATTCGTGGTTGTTGGGTGTAAAGCATTTCCGCTCAAACAAGCAGGCGGACGTCGCGTTGTATCAAAACGAAGACACGGTGGACATTCCGTCGAATTCGGTGTTGGGCGAAGAGATTTGCGAGGCACTGAGCGCGTCAGAGTTTGATGTTCAGTAACGTTGTACGCGGAGTAGGCGTTTTGTTACAACAAACTATGTGCAGACACGCTCACCCCGAGCCCCTTGATAAAACGGCTCGCCGCCGGGGGGAGTGAGCCCCCACACCGGCTCGCCCAGGAGGCCTTTTTGATACCAGACCCGGCTCTGCCCGTGGTTGAGCAGGGTGGAGTCGAACCACCGGCCGATTGCTTAGAAAGAGCAGTAGAGAGGTTTGCTGCAAGCCTCCTTGTCACGGAGGGGGCGGCTGGCTACTTGTACCGCGACTCTGGTGTTTGAGGGGCGGCTTGTGGCGTCGCCGATTTTTTAGTTATTAATTTGGCAACCCCAATCTGCGCTATGCTGCCACGCGTGGCAAAACTCGCGGCACCACAAGTCGCGCGTTTTGGTGCGCCGGTTGTGCTTGCGAAATAGTATTGAGAGTGTAAGCAGCACAGTAAATAAGAGGCTTGGCCCGTGGCCCGTGGCCCGTTGCTGTTGCGCGTGGAAGTAAATTGCCATTGTGCGTGTGCTTGCACATGAGCACGCCGGTGCCGGAGTTTTCGCTTGCGCCCGTCTCGGGCAGCAGCAGCAGCTCCAATGCTGCTGGCAAGCGTCGCGCCTGCGAGGCTCCCATTGATTCAGTGGAGCAGCACGCGGAGATTGACTACTTGGAATCGGAAGATGACGCGGATGAGCTTGTGCTTGAGGACAACCGCGTGCCCGACGTGCCGACTTACTACATTCAAGACTTTATGAATGGGACCCGGCAGCACTTCAAGTACATGCCAGACAGCTCGGGCGAGAAGCTTAAGGAAATACAAGCGGAAAAGGGCCAATGGCAAACAACGACGCACGATTCTGGAGAAGTATCGGTGAACATCAAGTCAGAAGGCGGAGAGGGTTGTTACCCAAAACACCCGGCAAGACTCAACTACCAGGCGATTGTCAAGCGTCTGCAAAACGAAATTCCGTGTGTGCTGACTTCGAGGAATACAGATCCGTCGGCTGGTGGCAACTCGGCGGCGGAAACTGATCTAGTGGGTCTTGCCCAACGGGATTTGAACACGCTGCGCGACCAGCAAAAGGACTTGGAAAAGGCGTGGCAGCAAGAGCGGCCATTGCCTCAGAATGTCGCGGAGATGCGCTGCGAAGATGACGACGGCGAAGGGGGCGATGATCTCATGGACACCGAAGAAGGGCAAGGCCAGGGCAGCCTGGACGACCGTGAGGAGCAACGGCGTCAAGACCAGGGTCAAAATACCGGTCTATCTTTTCAAGATGAGGTCGCTCACGGCATGACCGATTTCAAAGGATCTCTGTCGCAAGGTAGCTATCAGAAGTTGCTGACACTTGATGAGGACACGACGCCTCGTATGGAAGCGGCGTGCTTTGTCTGTGGAGGTATCTCCGGCGAAGGCCACTGCGGTTTCAACACTGGAGTCGCGCCTACGGTCTACGACCGCGAATGCCAAGAGTGCGAAGACGAAGAGGATGGTGGCAATCAGGGTGACGGAATGAGCTTTCGCCAACGCATGCGCAACACCGGTTCGGACGGCGGTTGGAAGTGTGCAACGTTTGAGCAGTTGGTGGATATGGCCATTCAGCGGTGCGGTCTGTCCTTTACCAACCACGAGGCGTTTACGCGGGAGTTTCTGGAGTCGCACAATCACAACGAGCACCCGTTTCAAATCCCGCGCATGCTTGCCGATCTGTTGAAGAATGGCAACATCAAAGAATACGACCGCGTAACGGCTTGCTGTGGCAACCCCAAGTGCCTACTGCTCATGGGCATTGACTCCTTCTCGCGTTATGCGCGATGGCTGTCTTCTAAGCAGGAGCCGCAGCACGAGGTCATCAGCGACGACAAGTCGGACAAGCACACATTGCGCCGTGCGCTGATGCTTGCACACATGCTGTATCTGATCGGTTGCGACGAAGAAGCTGCCAACACTCCGCCCGAGCAGCGCCTGGGACTATCAACGGAGCAATTCAAAGTGCTAGTCGAGCACACGACCATGAAGTCCTTTTGGATGCAAATGAGGCTGCGCAAGTACATGGCGTGCGCGGACTTTGCGCTGGTCTACAGTGAAACCGGCAAGTTTCCGTTTCGGTTCCAGTCGCCACCCGACGTCATGGTGCAGATGAAGGCGCTTGCTAAAAGCTACGTCACGACGGATGTGATACCGGGGATGCTCAGGTGCACACGCGGCGCGCAGATTTCAACCGAGCTCAAAAAGTTTATTGGTGGCGACTTTGAGCCTCAGGCCCAAGATGCGCTGCTGGCAATCATGGTTCGGGAGCACCAAGAGAAGCACGGCAATCTGCGAGAGGGGTTTGTGCCGCTTTCGGGTGCCATGAACAATGTGCCGACAGAGCTCACGGGAGGCGTGAACACCATCTTTGGACCGTACCAGGCCGAATTGGCAGAGGAGGTGGATGCAAAGCGGGTGCAGCGTGCCAGCTACATTGCACAGATGGCGTATCACAACGACGAGCCGGTCCGTGACGTCTACACTCGGTGGAAAATACTCCCAAGACTCAAGCTCGAGGTTGACCCAAGCAAAGACGGCGACGGGTGGGTCTTTACAAACCCGGGCTGGTTGGAGACGTGTTACACGCTGCTCTTGGATGGCTCGCACAGCGTCAGGATTTACTACGCCCGTGGAGACGACGCCGGGGCAATGTCGGCCGCGTTCCGCAACCTTAAGCAGGCAAACCCAAGGGCCAAGAACTATGAAATCTGGAATCTGGTTCGAAGTACCGGCAGCCGGTACGGCAAGATGGGAGTGACTTTTGGTACGTTCTCGGCGGCGTCTCCGTTTTCGGACGGCGCTACCAGTAACCACGGCAACGTCCATCCGCAAAGACGGCTGCGTTCCTGCTTTCGAGGGCTCGGCGACCCGGAGTTCTCCACGGTCATGGAAAAGTACGCTGAAATGATGACCCAGGTTTCGATGATTGACGATGGCGCAAAGAAGCGTGCGGTGGCACACCGCTGGATGGACGAGACACTGAGCCTGCCATCGGACGCGGAGCGGTGCGATTCCGTGTTGATGTTCCATCCGTGTGGCAACAAGACGGGGTGTCAAACGTATTGGTCTCGCTCGACCAAGCTTGGCGCAGACGCCTATGCGACGGGAAATTCCGCGTCCTGCTACACGCTCAAGTTTCCAACGTGGTCGACGGGAGAGGATCCGGGCTTCCCGTCACTGGAATTGACCATGCAAGATCGGGTGGAAGCCCGCGACGCGAAAACGCAGCCGCTTACGCGGATGACCATGATCGGCATTGCGTTTGCAAAAGCCAAGAAGAAACAGGTTGCCAAGACGGCGGCGCGCGGAATGCACCAACCGGATTGCATTGCGCTGGGCGGCAACACGTCGCGCGATCGCGTCGCGGCGGCGCTCGGACACGCCAGAGAGATGCCACACACGACAGCGACGAGCGCCTATGCGTACAACGAGGACTTGGCCAGGGCCGTCCACGGGCGCCGGTTTGAAGACCCGACGCACACCACAACCGTCTGCGACCGGTTCAACCAACTCCCAGAACTTCGCACAATGCCGTCAATGCTTGGCTTTGGACATCCCGAAAGGCTGACCGTTCCTGATACGGGAGACTTGGTCTATGACGCATCGCTTCGACTGGGCGACCCAGATGACACCAAGAGCATGGGTGTTCGGCTCTCCAAGTATGAGGAATGGCTGCAGGTGCAAAAGCGCAGCGAGCCAAGATTCAGCAGGGGCCAAAGGTGGCCCGGCGGCGGCGGCAGCGGCTGTGGCCTCCGTAATGGCACGCCCAATGCACCCAATGCAATGGCGCGCGGAATGCTGAGAACGGAGCCGCTTGACAAAGAGCCAACTTGGACCAAACACAACGGTCCGCGTCTGCAGGCCTTGAAACCGACACGGTTCAACTGGATTGGGCCGGCGGCACACAGGGCTGTGCAGGCGGCAATCAATTGGAACAACGCCGACGACCAAGAGTGGAAGCGGCAGAAGACACTTGACTCCAAGGAACGTGTTGTGCAGGACAGCCGCATTCCGCCGCCTGGAATGCAGATTACGGGTTTGCAGAGGTTGGCGCGTGCAGAGGCTGCGCGCACAAAGTATGTGGCACAGCGGAAATACTTGGCGGCCCACAATGACAACGGAAAGCGCGGCGAGCCAAACCTGCTACGGACCATGCCGGTAGGGGTTGACATGAGCGTCAGGCAGGGTGTCTACGATTTTGTGACGTACGAGATCTCGGTTGCCAAGCAAATAGCAATGCCAGAGCTCAAGAAGTTGCTGCATCTTCAGGATCAGTTCACAATTGGTAAGCCGTCTTGTTGTGGCGTGCTCACCGATCACCGCCCTCCGCACGTTGCCATTGCAAAGTTGCCGGACGTTCTGGGCGGCAAGGATGGGTGGCTGATGGCGCACGCAACGAACGCAGCTGAGCGTCTGAAGTGCGGGATTGTGGAGTACCCGTTTCACCTGCATAAGACTACAACGAAGACGGTCCTGACGCTGGCTACGTTTGAGGACTTTGAAACCAAGTTTCGGACCAGGGCGCAGAATCTGGACAAAGCTTTGCAGGATCGAATCCAAGCATTGGAGGATCTGAAACTGTGTGCCGATGACGGCGAGCTCGACTTTCCACAAGGGTTTGACCCGTGGAAGGAGCAGTTTGCACCGGCAGCGCACATCACAGCAATGCCCATTTGGAAGGAGTTTGAGCAGTGGGCCAACGAACGGTACGGCTCGCTTGCGCAGCAGCACTCGTACCAGCGGAAGCTTGCGGCGCAGCTCGACTGGCAAAATTCGTGCAAACGCGACTCGTGGAAGTCGTGCCGCCCAATGAAGTTGATGGAAGAGCAGACGATTTTTCAGCGCGCCGAGTTGAACGTTTGGGCGACGCGCATTGAGGAAGATCTCAAGTTCTCAAGCTTGCGGCCCGACTACATCTTTGGCGAAGGCGTTGAGTCGCAGAACCTCAATGAATCGGAACGGAAGCGCGCGGGGTTTAACCTGAAGTGTCGGTTGATCCTGGCCGACCGGTACGCTCCCGACAAGCTGCCAGAGCAGACTGACAACACGGAAATCTACCGCACCTTCCCAAAAGGCCGCCTCAACAATGATGGCGAGAAACAGTTTCAGCGCGGGCGTCGTGCCGATACGGCCTTTGCGTCGCTGACGCCGCTGCCACTCGAAGAAGTCGACGAACAAGACTTTGGGGGCCAGACCGACCTTTCCGAAGAGCGGTACGACCATTCCGGCACCTTGGTCAGAATTGAGCCACCATGGGTGCCGCGGTGATACAAACTAGAATGCACGAGAGTGTGTGTCAGAGTATGTGTTGTCTTGTGTCTTGTGTGTGCAACAACAACGTTCAGTTAGAACCTGTCACACTCTCTGCCAAACCGGTCACAATCTCGGATACGAATATAACATCAATCCCACCATCTTCAATTGAGCTTCGGAGGTCGTCAATCCGGCGAGCGTCGGCACGCACCATCCCTCCGACTACAGCGCTGACGCATTGCTCATACTCGCTTGTGCGCAGCAATCCCACAAAGGCGGCCAGGCGGACAAAGGGGTACTTGTCCCACGCTGTCTTTTGAGGCGCTTCAAGTAACGTGCACGTCAATGCCGACTCTTGCTGCTGACGCAGCTGCTGGAAGCCACTCATTGCGGTGACAGATTTCAGGCGCTTGGAAGGCAGAATGTTGTACTGCGCGGGCTTTGTAGGGTCGGTGACGCCGAACAAATCTGCAAACTCCGCGTCCGTCAACGCTAGTGCCTCTCTATTTGCCAAGACCTCTCTCCTAACGCTCCCCTCAAACATGTAACCCGCAAGGTCTTCGCTCTCAACAAGAGAACACGCGAGCGCAATGGAGACGGCGACCGCATCGTAGACGCGCACCGAGACGTGCTCGTTGACGCGCTCGCGAATGGTTTGCAAGGTTGTCAGCATCGCAAGCGCGCTAAACGCGGACGGTGCAAACGTGCGCGCGCACGCTAGCGCTAATTTGAAGCATTCCGCCGGCTTTATAGAGGTGCAATGCGCATGGTTGCGGGCATGTTCTTGCCGCTCCGCGTCTTGTTGACCAGCGTCAGTCTGCGAGCGTCACCGAGCATCCCGCCGTCTTTGAGGTCGGCATTGGCTCATGTGACCATGTGCTCTCACGTGCAAAACTACACGGGCGGCGTCTTTGGGGTCTACGCAGACGTCTCGCTGAACATGCGCACGCGAGTCGCTCACGTGAAGATGCGGGGAGTGCCGATTGGAGGCAGCGTCGAAGGCACTGGGTGGCTCGCGTCGCCCGACGTCGAAGTTGGCGGCGTCGTCTTGGAGCCCGAGTTTGAAGCCAAGCTCCGGCGGCGGGGCATCAAGATTATCCACGCCGCGCTCAGTCGATCTGCAAACACGGTCACGGTGACCGCGACCGTGCCGGTGCTCGGCTCGCAGCGAATCGTTTTGAGAGCGGTGGTAGGCCCACCGCCGATGTCGGATCAACCGCCACCGGGCCTGTGCTCTCCGCCAAGCTCGCCGCCGGCAACCGACCTATTCTCCATTTCAAACCTCATCCTCGCGGGCGGGATGTTGTAAGGTTATTGCAGCGATTGAAGATAATTCTCTTTCTCCTCCCTCTTGTTGTCAAGCCAATCCCGTAAGAGTTTTATATCATCTTGATATCTTGGAAATGGTTGAGCGTAATTCATAAACAGTTGGAGTTTGTCTAGCATCCGGTCGTAGCGCCTAGAGTTCATAAAGGCGCGGTTGCTAGCGCTGACTTTGGTGACGTGGTTGTCAAATATTTCCAAGAGCTGCTTCGCGTCAAGCATCTTGATATTGTGTTCCAAAAACCCTCGAGGAAACGTCATCTCTAGGTTCCGGTAGTATTCGCAGTATGCCCTAAGAGCCCTGTGTACGCATTTTACCATTGTTTCCATGGTAATCGGGTACGTGTTACAGAGGTAGGCAATCAATGAGACGTCTCTCGACAATGACGCATTTTCTAAAAGTTTTACAGCGTCAAAGCTTTGGTAATTGAGTAGACCGTTGCGGCGCGCCCAGTCCAATGACTGCACTTGAGCATACTTCACAGGATATTCCTGCCACAATTGCCAATCGTCAAAATAGTTTTCTGGATTCTTAACAACCTCGCACCATGCTTCCATGAACTGCTTCCAAGACTGAAGACCAGGGTGTATCCTGATGTCCATGGCGTCAACCACGATTTGTCTGTAGACCTCTTCTGAACACGTTCTGTTGCTTGTGTTACAGTATTTGTCCACCAATTCGCATACTTCTCTGAGAGACTTGACATTGGCTCGCTTACCCAAGATGATGGTTAAAAGGTCGTCATTTTTTACCACTTCTTCTCTGAGAGCAAGCAACGGATACGACATGACCTCTACGTTCCACCTAACAACAGCTGCACTCTTGAATATCTCAAGCGTACTTGCGGCGGCTACCTTTACTTCTTCTCCGTTCCCTTTTTAGCCATCACTTTCTTTGCTTTCGCGTCCACAAACCTCCCAATCTTAGTTAGTTTCGAAACAGCACTTTCTTTTGTGATGAACATGGCGATGCCTCTGAGCACTTTTTGAAGCTGTTCGGTGTAATTGTCCTTGTCAAATGTGTAGGCCTTCTTCTCGCCACACCCTTTGGTAAGGTCCACGGTGACGACCGGTTTCGAATTCGTTTTGGTCTTAAGATTATGGACCTCAAACTCGTACTTTGCGGTGTTAGCTTCCTTAGTGCACGTCACTTCCGTCACTTTGAAGTCGTGATTGCATTTGTCTTCACCGCAAAAAACTTTGGGGATGTTTTCGAAGAGTGAGGTGATTTTATACGAGTTGTCGTCAGGTGGCTTATAACTTTGAATCGTCACGTTGCCGATTGCGCCGGGAAGCCCTGTGATGATGCCAGGTTGTCCTGGAATGTTCTTGTACCACGTCTCCTTTAGCTCGCAAGCGGCCGTGCTTGCCTCCTCATACCGCAAACGTTCGTTGAGCCCGGCGGAGAGCACAAAGTGCAGCCTCGACGCGGGCATCGACGTGGGCGCCAACCTTGGCGGCGCCAGCGCCAGCGCCAGCGCCGGCTCCGGCTCCGGCTCCGCCGCACGCACGCTCATCGCGCACGCCTTTTGATAGTACGCAGTGCATTCTGTTGTTATGATGCGGGCTCAAAGGACGGCGCTAAGCTCTGTGTGGGAAAAGGACGGCGCACTCACATACCACTCACGAATACGCAGATGCTGCCGAGTTTTGGCGCCTTCTTACTGGGACTCTTCTTGTGTATTCTGACAACCACGTGTGAGCAGTGGTTCTTTTTAATATAACTACACTGCAGGGACTCGTTCGTACGACTCGTTCATGAGTCCGTAGGCGCTTGTCAGAACCAAGGCAACGACCGCGACGTTTAGCACGGCAAAAATGATCCACCACAGCCAGACGGTGTTGGATGTTTCGTCGGGGTTGTATGCTCGCCATTTCATGTTTTTATCAGTTGCAAGGACGATTAGCTGAATGGCCCACGCCAGCACCCACGCAATCGGCAGCCCGATTGCAAGGCACTGCTTGAGGTAGTTGACGGCGTCGTTCTCGCTCCTGTTGATTGCAAAAAGCGAGAGCACGAGTCCCAAGAGCCCCGAGGCCATGCCTCCAAAGTGCATAAAGCAGATGATGTGGTAGACAAACGTCGCGCCGTTTTGGAAGAACATGTTCTCGCCCTTTTGCCCCGGACATACCAGGCACAGCTCTCTGCCGTTGGTGTCCTTCAACGCAGGCTGAATGATGCCGCCTAGGAAGAAGGCGGACAAGAAGAGCGACGCGGAGAAGAAGCTCGTAGACTGCCACGTCAGATTGATGAAGACCATCGTTTGCGTGCGTCTCAACACTGTTGGGAACGTCTTTGGGATTATGATAGCGAGTCTGCTTGCGCAAAACGAGCCGCCTCGTGACCGCACAATGATAACATAGTTTGTGCGCCGGTGTAGTAACTAAGCTGCGCGTGGCAATCCTCGGCGCGAGTTTGACGCACACACTGTTCCTTTTTAGAAAAGGGGAGCAACGCAAGGCGGTCAAAAATGTGCCTCATGTTTTGGGCGGCAGATGCTGCAGAACATCAGGCAGCAGAAAAGATGAAGCAACTGCACGATCAAATCAGCTGCGATAATGTAAGCATTTACTACCTCCTGCTCGCAGACAATTCGGTGCTGGTGCTGTGCCGCCTTCCCATTTCCGACTCGACTGGAACGGCGCGCATGGCCATGTATCCAATCAAAAGAGCGCACCGCGAATTCAAGATTCCGTGCGTTCCATTGCCGTGCTTGGCGCCGGAACTGAAAGGCTTTACAGATCCGACCAAGTTTGTTGACATGATATACAAAGACCCCAATGCCCCAGTCTTTCGCGGGATGGAAGGGCAAAGGGAAGCACCCATGTTTCCGCAGATGACCGCCGCAGAGTGTGTCCGAAACCTGGACGGGTCTCTGAACTTTGTCATACACACCGGCGATCTCACCAATCTTAAAAGTCGCGAGGAGTATCTGGCGGCCAGCGAGGGCGACCAATTTCAATACAACAAAGAGATTGGTGATTGGTGTATGGAATCGATCATTGCTGGTATGAAAAATGTCAAACTCAACCCGGCTTACATGTTTGAGATGGTAGAGGAAGACGGAAAGCAAGTGCCAAACGGGGAATCAAAGATCGGGTTTCTGCATGAGCTCCTTCCCAATCTGCGCAAGGGGTGTGACATGTATGTGTGTCTGCCACCAATCAACGACGCTCAAAGCGAGTCGCCAACGCCCAACTGGGGAAACGGCAGCAGGGGAGCATTCAGCATGGCCTTTCGCTTTCAAGATGACAAGCTCATGCCCGAACTGCCACTTCCAGGTCTTGTGCACAATGTTGAACAGGGCTTGGCTGTGGAAACGCCGGATGGTGAACCTATGGATGTGGAAGCCACAACCACAAAAGTGAACGAAGACTTTTACTTGTACACCAACCGCAGCATTGACTCTTCCCCTGCTATCGATGGCACATTCTTTGCCTGGGATGACGTACAAAGGCATGTAGACAAGATTGACACTGCAGAGCAGAGGGATGCCATTTTAAAAGCCCAGCCTCCGCAAAATGCACTTGAAACTGAGCCGGACTGGTTTACGTACAAAACCGTGCTACGCAACTTTCAAAACAAGCAAGCTGCGAAAATTGAAGATGATCTAGACCAACTTCTTTCCAGGATGTCAATGCAACCCACCTTAAAACAGGACCTTCTTCAAACTCCGGATATGAAAGTGAAGCCTTGCATTGTCAACCTCAGAAATACGTCTTTTTCAAACGACGCCGTGTCCGTGTCAGTCAGCGAACTTGGCCAACACTCGATCGACATGCACATCAAGAGCTACAATTGGGTAACCCAAGGCCGCGGACTGGTGGGACTCGAAGTGGGCGATGTTTCCCACACGCCACAGGAGGATTCCGACGATGACGACAACGGTTACAGGAGCAAGCGTTTTAGATCGGTTTCGGCTTCAATGAGCATGGTGGACGCGGTGTTTGAAGAGCACGGAATCTTGTTTTGAGTGTGTAATCTAACAGAGTGCTTTGAACCACTTGCACAATAGTCCGGCGCGTTTTTGTTTCAACGTCACAAACGGTCGGCCAAGAAGCACGTCCCACGAACTTTGGGCGCAGAATTGCGGATGCAGAAAGTCTGTTCGGCTTCGCGCTACGAGGCGCAGCCCATGTCGGTGATAGAGCAGGTGCAGAAACCCACCGGTCTCGGTCCAGTTGTCTTGAATGCAGCAGGTGCGAGTCGCCTGCTGCATTTCGATGTGAACGCCCCAGATGTCCGCCTTTTGCAAAAAGCGTCGCATGCCGCGAATCACCGCACACTCGCCCCCCTCCACGTCTATTTTTAAATAAACCGGAGCTTGAGGTGCGGCTTGCAGCACGTCGTCGAGCCGAAACGCCGCAATGTGCGTGCCTCGCGACGGCGGCGTCGGCTTTTTGAAAATCCGAACGCGTGAGCGGAGACGCGCGTGCTGCAAGTTGCCCTGATTCTCCTCCGAAGTTCCCAGTGCCATGGATTCGGCCCTGTCGCTGAGCGCAAACGTCGAAAGCAAGACGCGATGCTGCACATTGTTGCGATGCAACGACATCTGCAGCATCAGCGCACTGCGTAGAGACGGCTCGAATGCGTGGACCGCAACACCGGTGGTCGCCGCTGCCAGCGTGTAAAACCCAATATTAGCACCAATGTCTACCAAAACGGTCTGGTCGGGTGCATAATTCCGCATGACGTTGAGCATGTAATTGACGTATCCCGCTTCCCACGTGTGCTTTTCCACGATGAATGCAGACAATATGTCCGTTGTGCTAGAATTTGGGTACAAGCAGATTTCAAAAGTAGTGGCAGGATGGCGTCCGGCCGTAGCGTTTCGCCAATCGCAGAGCTGGTTGTTGTGCATCTGCGCCCGACCGAGGTTACTCATAACCAACGCAGACCAAACTCATGATAATAGCGCGAACGGGTTTGCGCCATGCCCGCGCCGGCGGCGCTCAAAGGCGCCACTCGTCGCGCGACAGTTTCGCACGACGAGGATCTCAAGTTGCGCTTTTACGCGACGCGGTGCGAACCCAACTTTGCGGCACCCTTCTTCGCCCAGGGCGGCCAGCTGGGCTCTGCCGTGGCGCGAGATGAAACCTTCTTCGCGCTCTCGGGAGCCAAGTTTTCAACTGGTAAGATGATCAACGACAAGGCGAGCCTGATTGAAGTCGACCTGCCTGCGTCGGCCTACAGCCGTGATATCAACACCGGAGTTGTGCAAATTTCGCAGCGCGCGCGCATGAACATCTCCGCGTGCCGCGTTGGAGCGGCAATCAACGGCACCGTGTCGCAAACTCTTTCCGGACAAGGAAGCATCCCCATTTACGAACTCTTTACTGAGGCCGTAAAATACAAGGACGCGCAAACCGGAGAAGACGCCGATCAAGTCATGATTATGCCGTTTCAGCAAGTCCCGTTGAAATACTCCGCTTGGGGTGCGCATTCGGCCGTCATCTCGGTCTGCAATCCGCAGGTTGTTGCTCTGGATCCGCTCACAGGAGTGCACACCGCGGCGCAAGACGTTCAGTTTGTCCGCTCGCCCGGTATCGACGCGTTCATGGCCAAGTCCGAACCGGCGCTCCAATCCATTTACGATTCGGCTTGGGCGCTCCGAGAGCACCTCGTGTACAAAGGATCTCCAAATCTGACCAAATCGGTGATGCGCGTGCCTGGCGGGTACAATGCCTCGGGGTACGCGCTCTCCGCGTCGGTCAACGACATTCCCGTCAGCTTTTCCAATGAGGCACTCGAGAGCATCCTGTCTGCGGCGGTGTCTTCGCAAATACCACCAGAAGAGCACAAGGAGATGCTGCACGCGCTGGAGTCGCCGTCGATCTTTGCCACCCAGCGCCACGCCCAGACGCTCGCAACGGCAATGTCTGTGTTTGCGGCGTTTACCTGCCCGTATCGCGTCGACGGCACTCCAGTCATCACGCCCGATGGCGTCAACATGGTGCAGGCCGAATCGTGGCGTTTTGAGGCGTTGCACGGCGCCGACGACTGCGACGGTTCGGCCGCCAACAACGTCGCCGTCATCAATGCTGCGGTTGCGGCAGAAGAAGCGACGCCAGGCCAGTATCCCCACTTGCGCGCACTGGCAAACTCCATCGGTGCGCACTACGTCTTTGGGGTGAGTGTCTTGGGCGCAACCTCGGGCCACGCCGACGCTGCAAACGAACACGAAACCAAGCGCAACGGCCACGCCGCGTCTATTGCACTTCCCAAGGCCCACTTCATCGCGGCGTACGAAAAAGGGTCACGGGGTATGATCAACGACGAACCTGTCATTGCCTCCGACCACGAATACTTGGCCGACGCGGTTTACAATGCGCTGTACCCAACTTCGCTCGTCATGCGCATGCCTTCGGCGTCCGTCTCGCCGATGACTGGACAGGTGCTCAACGAACAAAAGATGTTTTCCAGTCTCCAAGGGATGAAGCTTTCGGGCATGACCAAATTCGGCGAAGACGGGCTGCAGCCGCTGGCCATGGAGGGCACGACCCCTGCTTCGTCCAAAATGTACGAGCACGACCATTCTTTGCGCCAAGAGCGCGCCAGGGTGTTTGCAATCGACAACAAACTCGGAGAACGGTTTTCTCCGAATGTGGCAAGGATGCACAAGGTTCTGGACAGCGCGACGACCGGGAAGCATGCCTTTTACAGCGAGTTTGTCGAGCTCGGCGTCTCCATGAAAAGCGGACTCTTCACTTCGGACGCACTGCGCAGCAAGAGCGCGGCGACGGCTCACTTTGCGTTTGCCAAGCCGGTGGCCGTCGGTAACATGGCCGTCTGTGGCGCGACGCCGCACGAGCTGGCGACGGGCGACTACGCGGTGGTGCCGCTCTGGCGCGTTGGGGACGAGATGGCGAAGATCATCGACGCCGCGCACGACGAAGCCGTCGGCGACGCACTCCCGCGCCGCGAAAAGCCACCCATGATGGTTCCCCAAGAGCACGAGCGTCTCAGCGCCAGCCTCACGCACCTGCAGAATCTCCACGCCAAGATCAAAACCGACACGCCCGAGTGTGAACGAAGCGGCAACTGTCTGCAGCACTTCTTCGCCCACGACTCGCTGGTGCACAACCCACAAGCCGTCAAGCACTTCTGCGACGTCATCGCCTCGCAGTCGTCACACCTGGTGGGCGACGTCATCGTCACTCCCGTCAAGGACGTTGCGCGCGACGAGGGCGGAAACGACGTCGGAGCGTTTGTCGCTGTGAATGTATGGGTGA
>PAAT01000046.1 GCA_002698965.1 Rhodopirellula sp.
GGATCGCCAGAATAATAGGCACTCCTATTGAAGACCAACGATACTTGCGTATTTGATCCGCTGAGCGATAGAGAAGCCGATAGGAAGCCATGAAGTGCGGGTGATTAATAATAATTGTGAAAAACATGAAAGCAGACAGCATGTTCACGGGACGCGCAACCGAGGTGCCTTGCTGTGAGGTAATTGAGTTAGAGAACGGCGCGAACCATTCGTGGGTTGGCGGAAAAGCGATCAACGCACCAATAATCAGGAAAACCGACAAACCACCCAATCCCAAAAAGTCGACCATAGGATTCCAAAGATGCCTCTGTTTTTTTGGTACTTCTGTTTTCGAGGCCATTGTATTTCCTAGGTAAACCATCGCCGACGACCGCCGTAGCAACTGGTGGCACGTAGGCTAAGGATAACAAATCTATCTGTGCAAAGCCTCCCCGATTTTGAATTCAAGGTGAAACACAGGGCGGTTTAACGGGTACCTCTGTGCGAACTAATTATTTAACCGGGAGAGACTCATGGATCTGAAAGAACGCTTCGAAATCTGGCGTGATGTATATGCCCTGCAAATAGACTTCCTGCGGGAACTTGGTAATTACAAGCTCAATGCAGCCAAAAGCGACCTCGTGGCAGCCGTCGCTTCAAACCAACTCGCGGTCGCACGCATGAAAGCGCTGATTGCACAGGAGTTACAGGGTGCCCTGCGCCGTTTGCACCAAATGGAAGGCCGGACGGCCACCAAAGTTAAAAGAATCACGACGATGGCCCGCAACGCCGCCTACATTCAAAATGGGGATGACATGACACGTTCGCGAATGCAACTGATGTGGGCCGCCTACAAAGTTTTCGAGCGAATGGTTCCTCTCGAACAACTGGAACCGACGATGCGAATCGATCTTCACCCCGGTGCCCGCAAAGGTGCCCAATACATCAACAAAGCTGCCCCTTCCGAACACTGCCATGACATTCCTGCTCACGTCGACAATGCACATATGCTAGTTGGGTATATCAAACGCCGGCACTACCTACCGCTTCGCGGAACTCTGGCACATCGACACGTTCTCAAAGTTTTCGAAGCCATCGCCCATGTCGCCTCAGCCCAACTTAATAAAATGCAAGCTGCCATCAAACAGATGCGTGCCAACACCTATCAGGTTTGGAATCCTTTAATCATTGCCGGCCTCCCTGACACTATGGATGTCAAAAAGATCATCTACAACGGGATAAAAGAGTTATAACCAAGTTTTAGATGACGTCGAGTTGGGCAAGTGTTGACACCAAAGCAATGAACAGGAAGAAAATACCAAACAACACGAGCGACACCCACACTGCTTTGCGTGGCTGGAGTTTCTTTGGTAACAAACTTCGATTCACATAGACCGTATGGAGACAACTGATCCCCAGGGCATAATTGTAAATCGTTGTGGCAATTTTAAGCAACGTATCCGGCTTGAAGAATCCCAGCATAATAAAGCCAAAGAGTGCATAGCAGGCTAGCACCTTAAAGTAAACGAGGCGAATTGCCTCCGGCGGCATCGACCTAAGTTTATCGCTGGTAGTCCAGAACACATCCACCCACCGCCGTATGATGCCATCAGCCGATGTCGACATACTGGGGGCCAAAACCAGAAATCCGCAGAAGATTGTCAGAAACCAGAAGGTTTTCCCCTTACCCGAATCTTTAGCACTCTCAATTTGGTCCTGCAGGGCCTGTTGTTCTTCCGCTGATAACTCAGAAATATTATCTGGAATCTCAACACCAGCGACGGCACTCGCAACGCCATCAGCGGTCATGGTTGCCGCTACCCATTTATCAGGCACGGTCACTCCCCGGTCAAGAAATTCGACACTGAGCATGCTAGGCAGAGCCAAGCCGATGAAACAAGCCGGCATCCAAACCACCAACTGATCCCGCATGACATGTCTAAACCAACGCCGCCAGCGGGGTAGTGCTCCCGGAGCATCAGGATTAAATACCGAACCCTGATGCGACAGAGAAATCTCAAGGCCACCCACAACCGATGGAATGGCCCCGACGTGGTGCCCCATCCCCCAGCCTTCGTCCCGGGTGTAATTGCTGATAGGTGTGTTGGACAAGCCACCTGAACCGGAAATGGCAACCAAGGCCGATAAGGAGGCGATCAATGCCCAGTCAATATCCGGAAAGCCTTTACCACTTAAAAGATCAGCAAGGATATTGGAAACACTGGCTCCATCCCGCTCGTCATCACCATCGATGTCAATGAAGCCATTGCCATCATTATCAAAACGAACAAAATATTCCCCCGCAGCCAAGCCGCCAACCGATTCAGCGACAGTGATCTTTTCCAGATACTCCCCTGCATCGTCTCTAACAGTTACCTCGGTCAGCGTCCCCACGGGAACATCATCATCAGGATTCAGATCTACTTCGATACGCTTAACGACGGCTGTATCATCAGCCACGAATTTTGGCTCAACGACATCTAACACACCGTCACCGTCCCAGTCTTCACCAGCATCTAGAATCCCGTTTCCATTCATGTCATCGACACGCTCTACGGGGACGGTTCCGACCTTAACGAATCCTGAAAAGATCTCGGTCCAGGTTCCAACGCTACTCCAGCCAATTGCCAAAATCAACAGAAAGCCCATGACCGTAACAATCTTAAAACCCATAACCCATTTCAATGCAACATGAATCTTACCGCCAAAGATAAGCGGGATCAGAGCCACCGCAAAAATACTAAGGCCAAACGTTTTCACGGTCGCCGCGTGAGACAACTCCAGGCCAAATAAAGACACCATAGCCTCGCCATCTTCCGGCGTCGGCACTAAACCAAAAAGTGCGGCAAATAAGGGGATGGCCGCCGTCATGGCGAGGTACGGAAAAATCGATCCGGCATCCAGAACCAAATAGCAAATCGTCCAAAAACTCTTGCCTGGACGGGTCCGAAACTTCCCCGTAAAAATTGGTTCGCCACAGTAAAGAGTGTAACGACTAATCTCCAGATTATAGATCACTTGCCCGATAATACTCAGCGTTGCCAACCACAACAGAGCACCACCATACTGAGCGGTCACCTGAGGGCCAACCAGCCATTCGCCACCACCGATCGCTGCCCCACCAAGAATCAGGCCAGGCCCCAACATCCCAATCCATTTCTTAAAGGTGAATTTAGGTGCATCGATGAGACCACCGGCATCCCACTGAGGCATCGACTTATCGCCGGGATATGGCACCTGAAAATCGGCACCATTATCTGTCAATTCTGCATCTACTTCCTGATTTGCGATATCTTCCGCCATTGATATTTGCCCAACTAAATGCCTGTTAGTATTAATCCGCTTGAGCGAAGACCGCAAAATCCATGAAAACGCGGCTAACCCAAGTATTCAATCTATTAATTGCTGTGACCGCTGACAACGCCAGTTTCCTTGAGATAATCCTTATCTGGCAATCCCTGAATCCATGCACGAATCAAGTCAACCGCTGGGTCGTCCTTAATATTCGACGCCACGTGGGGCATACGGCCTAAGCCCTCAAGCGTCATCCGATGATAGATCAGCGAACGTTCCGGCTCGCCCGGTACGATTAAAGCCGGCTCCTTTAACTGAAAGGAGCCTTGCCCCGGCGCGACCCCGATCACCGCTGCATCCTCAAGTGTCTTATTCGCAAGCAGTGAGAATTCGGCATTACCACCGCCCCAACGACGATGACAGTGTGAACAGTTACTCATCAAATAACTTCTCGCTCTCAAGTGAGTCGGTTCTTCGTCGTTACGATGATCCACGATTTTGGGCAATGACGTTGCTGTCATTTCAAGTTTCTCTGTGAAAAGCCCAATATGATTAAACGTATCAATTTGATTCGCAACGACTCCGTTGTAATCGTGATCCTTGTTCATCTGTAGTGTATTAATGCCCAACACATAGCGCGAGGCCATCGTATGACACAATGTACATTCGGCCCGACTTGGGAAATGCCAACGCTGAACATATTCCCCTCCATCTGCTGTGGCATCTTTCACTTTGAACTCAATATCGCCACCCTCTTTGCCCAAAAGGACGGCATCGGTTTGAGCTTCGTTCCAAACATACGTATATCCCCGCCAAACCTGCGCTCCATAACCGTTGTCATCGCCATCCATCTTTTTATGATGCATAATCCTTGTTTCGAGGCGCCGCAGGCTATCAGGATTCCCCTTTTCTGTTTCCACCGCAAAGGTCTTCACTGTGACCGTGCCATCAGGAAATCGCCACCCGGCGGGAGCAGCCGGCGGGGTTTCTGGGTAGAGCACATCATCAAAATCAACCGTACCGTTCCCAGGAATGGCTAGGTATCTGAATTTGACCGCATTGTCAGACCACAAAGGAGAATTCACCGAATAGGTAAGCACTCCGTCCTCGGGCAACATCATTGAAGTATCTTTAAACAATCCCGTCTCACTCAACCGCCGCGGAAAATCATTTGCGACCGCCGAAGGAGGCGGAGCTTTGACCAGTTCATGCAACATGCCACTTGCGTAATCAACCAACAGCAACTCATCATCAGACTGTTCGATAAAAGATACAAGGCGAATCGACGTGTCCGCTAATTCGGACCAGTCCTGAGGCTTGTCATTACGATACTTGAATGACCAGATCTTACCTGTATCAAAATCACCATAAATATAGTGCTTACGCAAAGACTGCAGACGCTGTCCGTAATATACATATCCGCCGGTTATGGATCGAAAGTCATTATGATTATGCTCAACGATCGGTTTCTCGATCGGTGACTGGTGCCGTTCCCGTTCCGGCCGAAACGGATGATTACCCTCCCTCAACGACCAACCGTAGTTGCCACCATTCTTAATGATGTAAACCATTTCCCAGAGATCCTGACCCACCTCACCACCCCACATCAGGCCAGTCCGACGATCATGCGAGAACTTCCATATTTGGCGGTGACCGAAACTATAGATTTCGGGGCGTGCAGCCTTAACGCCGACGAACGGGTTATCAGGGGGTATTGCGTAGTTAACGCCGCCGTCCGTCTTGTCTACATCGAGACGCATGATGCAGCCGAGAAGATCCGTCACATCCTGGCCAGTATGTAATTCATCTGCAATCCCGCTACCATCACCGGTTGAAATATAAAGATACCCCTCGGGACCAAACCCAAGACAGCCTCCATTATGACCGCCCCGTTTCCACTCAATGATTGTGCGTTCGTTCTCCTTATTCACTGTGTCATTCTGCACCGTGAATTCCGAGACCCGCGAACCAACTTCTTCGGCTCGTGAATCATCAATTGTCATCACGAACATACGTCCATTGCCCGCAAATCCCGGATGCAAAGCCAGGCCAACGGTGTTTGTCCCCATATCCACCACCAGCCTTTTACTCTTTGCCTGTCGAGCCTCGTCGATTAACCAGATTTTGCCGGAATACTCAACGATCATCAGCTGCCGCGCACCTGGCACCGGAACCCCTGCTATCGGATTTTCAAAACGCACATTTGGATAGGCTATCTTCAATGCATACGGTGGCGGTGGTTCAGGCGATCCCACCACCCTTGACTTGGTCCACTCCACTCGGGCTTGCAAGCCTGATTGCTGCGCACAGAGTGGCCCCGCAAGTAATACAACAACTAACAATGACGCATAAGCATTCTTCATCAAAGTAATCCCTACGGATTTTCTAAACAAAACGTAATTCGGCAGCACAAACACTCTACGGACGGGGATGTATCAGCACCACATGGTTGGGTAATTCATTCACATTGTCTTCCCGATAGGGCACACTTTTCTCCAACCGCCCCGCAAGTAAGTCAACACCGGCAGACAGAGCGTGAGACAAGCGGCCTTCCCCAATCAGCCGTACAATTCGATTCTGGGTATCGGTTACCAAGTTATTACAATTCTTACCCATGGCGCTTTTTATCCGGTCGTCTACCATGACCGCCACTCGACACTCAGCGAGAGAAAGGTAAATCAACACGGCACCTCCAAGGCGCTGAGACGACAGGACTTCTTCCAAAAACACCAGCCGGGCTCCTTTGGCAACCTCTTGTTCAACTTCCTCAGGAGTGCCTAGCAGCATCCGCATTTTAATGTTTAAAGAGGCTATCATTATCCCAACTACGTAACCGGCCACGACGACAGCTAATTGCCAATAAAACGGAAGGCCGACCTCGAAGAAAGAAAGTTCGTGATCTATGAACAATGCATTCAATAAATTAAATAACACTAATGCCAAGAGGGAAACGACGACGCCGAAATGGCATTCGCCTCGATCATAACGTCCTGATTCGGTAGACACGGCAACAACAATTTCTGCTGATGTTCGCTCTTCGGCCTGAATGATCGCGGTCTCGATTTCTAACAACTCAGACTCACTAAATTGCTTTTTCGCGTTAACCATGCTAGTCCCATACCCCTCAACCTTTAAAATGCAACCATGGGAATTAGATTAACCCATCCGTTTGCAAATTGCCATTTTTTCATTCTCTAACGAGCGTCTTAAATGAAGATCTACCACAACCCCAGATGCAGTAAAAGCCGTCAGGCCTTAGCTATGCTCCAGGAGGCCGGCTCCGAAGTCGAGATCTTTGAGTATCTCAAAACGCCACCAACACCAGATGAATTAGCGGACGTTATTAGCAAGCTGGGTATTACCTCGGAACAGCTTGTACGCAAAAAAGAAACGCTGTTTGAAGAACTCGGTTTGCATAAACGGACGCTTACCGAAGAACAATGGATTCAGGTCCTTTGCAAAAACCCCAAGCTCATCGAACGCCCGATCGTTATCAGCGGTAATCGAGCCGTCGTTGGTCGCCCCCCGGAATTGATTCGAACGTTACTCTGACGTCTCAGGTACCAGCGCCACGGCCCGGCACCAGGCCGCACTCGCCGCTTCAATTTTCACCGGCAGACAACTTACCCAAAAACCCGTGGCGGAAGGTAGTTTATGGAGATTCGCCAATTTTTCAATTTGGCAATATTCCCGGGTGATACCTGCAAAATGTGCCGGCCAAATGTTGTGGCCATCCCCTGTCTCCTCAAATTCAGCTTTCATTACATGGAACGGTCTGTCGAGGGTATAGGCATCAATCCCAATAACCCGGATCCCCTGCTCTACAAGCCATAACGTACCCTCCCTGCCTAACCCAGGCTGTTTGAAGTATTCTTCACTGTCAATCCGAAGATCGGCGTCGGTTCTTAAAAGTACAATTTCATCAGCCTTGAGGGTGTGTTCAATTTTTCTCAATGCGGATTCTAAAATAGAAACAGTGATTTCATCGCCATCTCGCAGATGAGTGATATCGAGACAGACGCCAGGGGCAAAACACCATTCGAGCGGGACTTCATCAATCCGTTTTGCAGGAGAACCCTCAGAGATCGGACCATAATGATATGGAGCATCGACGTGGGTGCCGGTATGCGTAATAGCATTGATCTTTTCTATCGCCCAGCCACCTCCCTGTGAATATCGGAGATCTGCTGGCGTCATGCCAAACAGCTTTTGCATTTGCTGACTGCCCTGTTCATGATCTATGTACTCGACGTCCGCCGGAAATGGTTCGCTTGCGGCCTGATGAGCGAGTGGAACGCTTAAGTCAAGAATAGTGATATTTTCAAACATGCGATTTAAACAAACAAGGACGGCCAGCGCTGCTGACCGTCCTTGAAACGGATTAAATGTACAACAGAGTCGGAGAAGCTTTAGTTATAAGCCTTCATTCCGTGCTCTGATACATCAAGCCCGACTTCTTCCTCTTCCGGATCCACTCGAATTCCTATAGTATTCTTAATCGCCAGTCCGGCGACTGCTGTAAAGATCACAACATAGAAGCCCACCGCAAGAACGCCCTGCAATTGAGTGATAAGTTGGCCTACTCCAGCCAGATCGCCGAAGATGCCGCAAGCCAGCGTACCCCAAATACCGCAAACCAGGTGCACACTGACAGCGCCAACAGGATCGTCAATCTTCTTGTCCACAAATACAACACTAAAGTATACAAGGACACCGGAAATTGCCCCGATAACGACCGCTTCGGCGACGCTCATCAAATCGGCACCCGCGGTAATGCCAACCAAACCTGCGAGAATACCGTTGAGTGCCATGGAAACATCAGGTTTCTTATCCATTAGCCAGGAGGTCAAGCCGGCGGCTAGACCACCAGCGGCAGCCGCCATCGAGGTGGTAACCAATACAAGTGAGACACTAACGGCGTTTGCCGTCAGTACACTACCACCGTTGAAGCCGAACCATCCAAACCACAGTAAAAAGACCCCTACAGCAACCAGGGGCATGTTACTTCCCGGAATGGCGTTAGACGTACCATCCGCATTATATTTCCCAAGTCGAGGGCCAAGAATGATGGCCATGACCAATGCGGCCCAACCACCTACAGAGTGAACTAGCGTGGAACCAGCAAAATCATAGAAGCCCGCCTGATCTAGCCAACCTCCGCCCCATTTCCACGCGCCTGTTACTGGGTAACAGAAAACGAGCAAACAAGTGCTAAACACAAGGAATGAACTCAGTTTAATACGCCCAGCAACGGCTCCGGAAACGATCGTTGCACAGGTAGCAGCGAACATGGCCTGAAAAAAGAAGTCTGTGTACCAGGTGTAGCCAGCATTATATTCCGGGGACAGCGCGGCAACATCGTTGGTGGTGATAAAGCTAGGGATCGCGGAAAGCTTCAGGAATCCTTCGCCTTCCCCAAATCCAGGATACATCAAATTGAAGCCAACCAACGCATAGGTCAACAATCCAATCGAAATAATCATCGTGTTCTTAAAAAGAATATTGATCGTATTTTTTTGGCGAGTCAAACCACACTCGAGGCTTGCAAAGCCCAAATGCATAATGAATACCAAACAACCACAAATCATGATCCACAGGTTATTTAGTGTCCATGCAATTTCATCGGTCTCGTACGCACTCCAGTAATCGGCCGCATTGACGTTAGGGTCTGGTTCAGGCGGCGTACCTGACCCCTGATTGGCGACCATTGCATCAGCAGTCTCTGCAATTTCGTCTTCTGTCGGGTCTTCTGCGCCCGGCACTTCTGACGTCTCCGTTTCGGCCACAGGATCCGCTGCTGCCTCCTCTTGTGCCCCTACTAACACAGGGACACTCAACATTGCCAACAACACAGCTGTTAGCACTCCAAATTGAAATAGACGATTCATGCCCATCTCCTTCTCGATCAAAAAGAACAAAATGTGCCAGCTAGGCCCGAGAGATGTCCAGAAGGGTCACTTAAAACAAGTAACATCATACCTGTACAACACAAATACGTTCCAAGCTTGAAACGCATCGTCAGGTGGGACAAAGGTTAACCTCGAACCAAGCTCAAACACACCGCCATGCGTTTTCAGAGGCCTGGAGAGGAAACGTTAAGTAGTTAAACCACCCTGAATATAGACAACTTCCCCTCTTCTTTACAACACCCCGCTACCAAAAACAGCCTAATCTTGGCAAAATAAGGACTTGGTCCTAACATCGCGCAAACCGCCAACACATCTGAGACTGACCGACACCCATGTCACAAACCGCCCCAAGTCGCCTTCCAAAACCTATCAGCTTCCTGTTTGAGAATTCCATCTTTCTCATAGCAGGTACGCTTGCTGCACTTCTTTGGGCGAATACAAACAGTGAGTCTTACGAAAGTTTAGTCCATTACACGATCGTCGGCGGGGACGCCCACCATCATGCAGATGACATGCATCCTCACGAGGGGGTAGACCACGACGAGCATCTTCTCGAGATTCCCGCAGAAAATCAAAGCGAAAGTCGAGGATTCCTCGCCGATATTTATCACCGCGTCGTGGAACGACCCGATGAAAACGGCCAAAACCACGGAATCAACTTACACTTCCTAATTAACGACATTCTGATGGCACTGTTTTTCGCAACCGCCGCAGGCGAAGTCTGGGAAGCCTTGCTACCTGGCGGCTCCCTTTCTAATCCAAAGAAAGCGGCTACTCCACTGCTTGCGACCGTGGGTGGAATTGCCGGGCCAGCCCTTCTTTATATTGGACTGGCAGCCATTCTCGGCGAAACGGAGTCCTACGGGCGGGGATGGGCAATCCCCTGCGCCACGGATATCGCCTTTACTTACATGGTCGCTCGACTCATTTTCGGGCCAACCCACCCAGCCATAGCATTCCTGCTACTATTAGCGATCGCGGATGACGCTGCCGGACTGGTCATCTTAGCTATCTTCTACCCTAGTAAAGCTATCGAGCCTCAGTGGTTTTTACTTACGATCACCTCCATGCTTATTTGCTGGGGCTTCAGCAAAGCCAAAGTTCAAAGTTTCTGGCCCTACCTGCTAGGTCCAGGTGTTCTCTGTTGGGTCTCCTTTGACTTGGCTGGAATCCATCCTGCTCTGGGACTTGTGCCAATCGTTCCGTGCTTACCGCATGCTCACACGGATCTTGGAATTTTCGCCCGCGAAGAACTAAATCGAGACGACACTCTTAATGCTATGATGCATTGGTGGAAAAATCCTATCGAGATTATCCTCGGCCTATTCGGTCTGGCGAACGCGGGGGTCGTTATTAACACTCTGGGTGCTGGAACCTACCTGGTACTCTTTGGACTTTTGGTTGGGAAGCCAGTCGGAATCTGCCTATTTACCTTGCTGGCGAAATCAGTGTTTAGACTGGAAATACCATCGGGCATGACCATGCGTCATATTCTTCTGATTGGAATCATTTCCTCTATCGGTTTTACCGTCGCTCTGTTCGTCTCGACAGCAGCTTTCAAGGGCGCCGACCAAGCCATTTTAGATGGAGCCAAAATGGGCGCTCTCCTAAGTTTCGTGGGAGCTCCGCTCTCCTTTATTGCTGCAAAGTTTTTGAAGATCAATTCAGGCAAACCGGACGCCAGTACGGAACAACCCAGCTAGCTATGGCGATATTGCGACTAAAAACAATCGAGCTATAGGCCGTCTACCTATTACCGACAAGCGATCTTCACAGACAACACTCTATTCGTTCATAAGTTAAGATTAAACCGTGGGTAATCAATCTAAATACATCGTCGGCCTCGGGGAACTACTTTTCGACTTTATCGATGACCAGCCGGTACTCGGTGGGGCCCCTGTAAATTTTGCTATCCAGGCTCACCAGATATTAAACGCCCATGGATTTCAGGGAGCGGCCGCCGTTCGTCTAGGAAATGATGATTTGGCCGAACGGGCCGTTTCCAGTCTCAGGCGGTTTGGATTGGCCACACAATATATACAGCATGATCCACTGCGGGCGACAGGCAAGGCGATAGTGCATCGCGTAGAGGACGGGCATCAATTCGAGATCGTTGAAAATGCGTGCTGGGACCACTACCAATGGGACGACCTCCTTGACAAATTGTGCAAAAACACCGCCGTGGTTTGCTTTGGAACGCTCGGTCAACGCAGTCCTCAAAGTCGCGAGACAATCAGGAGGTTTGTCGAGACTGCAACCCATGCCATTCGTGTCTTTGACGTAAATATCAGACAGCATTATTTCGATGCGGACACCATCCTACACGGATGTGAACACGCTGATATTCTCAAGCTGAATCACGAAGAGGTACCGCTGGTGGCTACCTCACTAGGACTGGCTAATCAGGATGACACACTAGAAATTTGCCGGACGATTCGGTCTGACTTTAATTTGCGTTTTCTCGTTTACACTCAGGGCGACCTTGGCACCACCGTGATTACCAAGGAGGCTATCACCTCTGGATCTCCGATCAATTTCCCCCCCGCCAAGAATGCTGATTCTGTCGGAGCTGGTGACGCCTGTACCGCCGGCATAATTGCCGGCACGATACTTAAGTTTTCTCTGGAAGAAACCGTTAAACTCGCGAATAAACTAGGAGCGTTTGTGGCTTCGCAGCATGGTGCCACTCCTGTATTACCGGAATTACTGCTTCCCTAAGTGGTCTAAATCAGCATCGGCGATCGCGCTTAACTTTGTTACAATAACAAAATGAAAGCGACATCCCCCCCCCTTAAGGTGAAGCCCTTGCTGGCCCGATGCACTGTATTCCTGCTCACCGTAACCTTCCTCGTTCCTAAGGTAATCGGACAGGATAAAGATCAGGCTGATTTCACGCCCCAGCAACTGGAAGCATTTGAAACAAGTATCCGTCCACTGCTAATCAAACATTGCTATCAATGTCATAGTTCAGACTCACAACCTCCTAAAGGGGGACTATTACTTGATAGCCGAGAAGGTTTGCTTACCGGAGGCGATTCTGGTACGGCTATCATCCCCGGCAAACCGGAGGACAGCCTGCTCATCTCATCGGTCAAGTATCAAAGCTATGAAATGCCCCCCGACGGCAAGCTGTCGTCAAAAGAGATAGAGTTACTCGAACAATGGATCGCAAACGGCGCACCCTGGCCTGCCAGCGAAACGCCGTCGGCTTCAGGCGACGACCAGGTCGTGAATTGGCAGGAAGCACAAAGAAGTCATTGGTCTTTTCAACCCGTGCTCCGCCCTGATCTTCCCGGCGTTAGCGACCGCGATTGGCCTGAATCCGGAATCGACTATTTCATTTTGGCTAAATTAGACAGTAATCTCCTAGCCCCATCTGCGGAAGCGGATCGTCGCACGCTGATCCGGAGGTTATATGTTGACGTGCTGGGTATACAGCCAACTCAGTCACAAGTCGATGAATTTATCGAATCCGATTCACCCGAAGCCTATGCAGAGCTGGTCGACCAATTACTAAGCTCGCCATATTATGGGGAAAAGTGGGGACGCCACTGGCTCGATGTCGCGCGTTATAACGAAGGTTTTGGTGGGTTTACGGATAATGGCCCAAACCCTCACGCCTGGCGATATCGAGATTGGGTCGTACGTAAATTAAATTCAGATTTCCCATATGACGAATTTGTCAAACAACAAATCGCTGGGGACATTGAAGGGGACGTGGAATCTTCCATTGGCACCGGATTCTTAGCCCTGGGTCCGACCTTCCGTACCGATGGTGGCGATCCAGACAGTGCCGCGGCGGCCAAATCCGAAACACTCGATGACCGCGTTGATACGCTGACTCGTGGATTTATGGGACTCACAGTTGCTTGTGCTCGCTGCCATGATCATAAATTCGACCCCATACCCACACTGGACTACTATTCACTTGCAGGGATTTTTAACAACTCAGCCTCGGTGTTATCACCGATCTCAGCCCAAACGATCGTCAATGCCTTTAATCAGGCGCAAGGGGAAGTGAACCGACTCAACAATGAACTCAAAAAAGCTAACGACGATCTGAAAAAGGCTGGCGACAATGCTTCCGCTGAACAAAAGGCCAAACGTGATCAACTACAGAAACAACGTGATGAAGCGCAGCAAAGAGTTCCCCCACGCTTCGAGGAAGCCCATACACTGCGTGATACCGGTTCCGGAAATATGAAGGTGGCCCTTCGCGGCGACATTCGAAAACAGGGCCCGGAAGCTCCTCGCCGATTCCTTCGTATTGTAGAAGGTGAGCAACCTACGCTTTACGATATTGGAAGCGGTCGCAAACAGCTTGCAGATTCAGTGGCCAGCCGGAATAATCCGCTGACGACGCGTGTAATCGTCAATCGCCTCTGGTTACATCACTTCGGCCGCCCGATCGTCATGTCTCCTAGCAACTTCGGCACTCTGGGAAACAAACCTAGCCATCCGTTATTGCTGGACTGGCTCGCCGCAGAACTCGTCGAAAACGACTGGTCACTCAAACGACTTCATCGGGAAATCCTACTGTCCGCAACGTATCGGCAGAGTAGTGCCTTTAACGAAGAACATTATTTAGTGGACGGGGACAACCAATTCCTGTGGCGGCA
>PAAT01000047.1 GCA_002698965.1 Rhodopirellula sp.
AGTGTTTATGCAATAATGGTATGGGTAACATTCCCCAGTTAGCACATAACACCATATATATAAAGCGTATATAACAATAACACTAAATAGATAACACCCTAGTTATGGTTCACAGTAAGCCGATGGTCATCTAAAAATTACACCAGTGTCCGGTGCAGTTAGCGGTATATACGCCCAACTTAATATAATATCCGTGTAAATTCGTGGGATATTGCCCCAAAAAGGGGTTAAGTTGGTTTGTAATGTGTGGAAAAGGGACATTCAAGACATGGTTGCCAAAATGAGTGACAGTCCGAATTCAATCAATATCGACATCGTTGAAAGCTTGGCTGCCCCGGGAGGCGTGGGGGAAACCGGTATCGGCTCCTTTTCTCCGGCCCTTTGCAATGCAATCTTTTCGGCAACAGGTAAACGGATCCGAGACCTCCCTATCCAAAACTACGATTTATCCCACGGGTAATATTTCCAACTTTTCAGATTCGGGCTTTTTCAGGAACTCCTCATGGAACTCTCTTAGAAACTCCTGGGAGGTCCCATCAAAGTTCTTTTTAAAAGAGCCTTCAAAACCCAATCTGTTTAGGTCTTTGAAAAATCCCCTCGTAAAGGCCTCTTCACTGCTCTTATCGATTACGAAGGCAACAAACCAAGCACCAAGACTATAGGCGATGTGACCTCGCCGCCCATAGGGAATATCTCGAATAGATTCGCCGTCCTCCAAATCGTTCATAGCGCGAAGCTTTTGCTTCATTTTGTCTTTTAGATAGTCGTCGCGGACATCGGGTTGGCGTGAATACAACAGCTGAGCCATATATTCAGCACCACCCTCAATCCACCAGGGATTGCGTTGCGTTCGACTCTCTCGCTCTTCGCGGTTTTTGCTAAAAATATGGGCGTGCTGGTACACATGGAAATATTCATGTAGCGTCACGGATTTGTAGTCATCTTCCTGAGGTCCCGGATTCTTTGACGCCATGGTTACAATAAAACCTGACCAATCACTATGCTCATTTCTCTGCGTATTCAGTCCTGCGTTTCCTTCTTTGGCATATCTCTCGAAATTATGACTTCTATTTCTGCAGTTATCTGCATTGGAACGGTTATCTTTCTGTTTTCTAATTTTACAGTAGCGATTATCTAATCGCTTAGCAGCTTCGACGTCGCTGCCGACGATCCAAAACTCCAAGGGGCCAAAATTGCCCCATTCGTTCGAAGCAACTTCATACCAATACTTCGTGAGATCGATGTGCGACTGCGGTACGTCATCCGCAGCGTAAAACTCAGCTTTTGTGCGTGTTGGTTTACCCCAGGTATCCGGGGTTTCCTTTGTAGTGCCAAATAATGGCGTAAAACAAACAACAACAAATAAGGCAAACGCGATTTTTCTCATCTAGGACCGTTCCTTCTTATATCGTCTCGGAAGCCGTTATTGTAATCGATAGTTCGTGATCCTGTTTTCCTGAACCACTTATCGAAACGATTGGTTGCCGTGGAGCGACTCCTATTCAAATTCCGGATAACCTTAGGATCCAACTCAGTATTAACTTGATTAGAACTCTGTCAAAAGGTGCAGGACTTGAAATGGTTGTCTAAAATCCCGCCAATCTCGACCCGGCCCGGCAATTGCGAAGGTATTACATGCTTTTAACGGTTACCTACAATACCTTTCATCGATCTATTAAGATAAGATTACCAAACCATTCGATCGCCCCCTCCTTGTTATGGAGTTAGCTGAAGTGCGTATAGTTTTGCCAATAAAGTCGTGGGTTATTTGCCTCGTTCTAATCATTCAATCTCTAGGCGCAACGGCGGCTGACTATCCCCTTAAGCCGGTGCCCTTTAACAACGTAACGATCACCAGTGAATTCTGGAGGCCGCGATTGGTTACCCAACGAAAAACTTTGGTCCCCTTCGCGTTTGAACGCACACAAACCGGCGTGAAGCATCTTGAAGCAGCCCGTGATTACCTACGGGGGATCAAGCAGGACGAACACCGACCCCACCGTTTTATCGATTCGGATCTCTATAAGGTCATGGAAGGAGCTGCCTATCTTCTCCAACTTAATGAGGACCCCGTCCTTGAAAACACCTTAGACGAGTTGGCCGAATTGATCTGTTCAGCCCAACACAAAAACGGCTACCTCTATCCATCCCACACCACGGGCGTTGGGAAAGAACGAGATATGATGGGGGATAGCCCATATACATTTATCGTCCACAGTCACGAGCTATATAACGTCGGACATATGTACGAAGCGGCCGTCGCCTATTATTTAGCAACCGGCAAACGAACACTTTTAGATGCAGCAGAAAAAAGTGCCCAACACATCAACAGAGTCATTTTTGAAGGCGACGCTGCTTACAACGGGGGTAAACCTGTGATGCAGGCTCCGGGCCATCAGGAAATGGAACTCGCACTTGTACGACTTTACCGAGCCACTGGTAAACAACTCTATCTCGATATGGCGCGCAAGTTCCTTGAAATCCGAGGCAAAACTTATGTGCCCGGTGGGGAAGGCGTCATGGCCCCCACCTATGCCCAACAACATGCCCCCGTTATTGACCAGGTAGAAGCGGTGGGCCATGCGGTTCGTGCGACATATCAATACTCCGCCATGGCTGACGTTGGGACGCTGACTGGGGAACCCGCATACGAACGGGCATTGAACCGCATATGGGGGAATATCACCGACTCACGCATGCACATTACCGGTGGTCTCGGTGCAGTGCACGGGATTGAAGGCTTCGGGCCAAAGTATGAACTTCCCAATGCGGATGCATTCAATGAAACCTGTGCCGCGGTTGGCAATGTCCTATTTAACTACAGGATGTTTCTCTTGACGAAGGATGCCAAATTTCTGGACGTGGCCGAAGTCGCCTTACTCAATAACGTACTGGCCGCGGTCAATTTGGAAGGAAACCGATTCTTTTATGTCAATCCGCTGGATGCCGACGGCAAATTTCCTTTCAATCATGGAACGGCGGGACGCGCCCCTTGGTTTGGCACGGCCTGCTGCCCTTCCAACATGGCCCGTCTATTACCTCAGGTCCCCGGAATGACCTATGCTCATGACGACGAGGAACTCTTTATTACATTCTTTGCTGAGAGCGCCACGCAACTTAACCTGCGAGGAGTCAACGTCGGTGTAAAACAGAGCACGAATTATCCTAATGACGGCAACGTCGCAATCACATTGAATCCATCACAACCATCGACATTTAGTCTTAAGATCCGTATACCCACCTGGACACAGGACCAATTCGTTCCCGGAAACCTTTACCGCTTTACTGACAGCCCTCGATTAAATATCTCACTGGAGGTGAATGGCGAACCAGTGGGGTTACACATTGTTAAAGGTTTCGCCACCATCGAGCGAGAATGGACTGCAGGTGACCTAGTAACACTGGAATTGCCGATGCCCATCCGAGGAACTATTTGCCATCCGTTAGTCGAGGCCAACCACGACCGCATCTGCTTTACCCGCGGCCCCTTCGTTCTATGTGCCGAGGGGATAGACAACGGAGGAGCGACCCAGCGTTTCTATTTTGAACGCTTGCCTAATAGTCGGCAAAACAGCGTGCACACCACCGAAGTTGAGCACGGATCGTTTATTCAGGCAGATATCTCGGCACGCGCTGTGACACGCACCGGCGGTTCCTCGCGAGTTCGATTACGGTTAACTCCGTATTACGCCTGGAATAATCGAGGTACTAGCTCCATGACCGTATGGTTCCCAAGAAAGAAAGCGATGACCGTATTCGATCCTCATGCACTTCCAAAGGAAAGTACCTTCAGGGAATTATCTGCCTCGTACACGTCCGAGCTCGACACAGTCAATGCAGTCGGAGACGGTAAAGAGCCCGAATGGTCCAGCGGTAACAAAGTACCTCGCTGGACCAGCCGCGGGCAAAATGGGCAACCGCAGTGGATCGAAGCCCGATTCCGGGAAACGAAGGACATACGCAGCGTTGGTGTATTCTGGATGCAGGATCAGTTTGACGTTAAGTTTCCGGAGCAGTGGTCTTTAGAAGTCGAACAAGACGGAAAATGGCGGCCCTTTAATTTGTACACAACGGATCGATATGACACGCGGGCAAACCAATACAACGTAGTTCACCCAGCAGCACCCCTGCAGTGTGACGCCATCAGAATTAAAATGAAACCTCAACAGGACGCCGCTCTGGGCATTCTGGAAGTACAGGTGTCTTTCGAGAAATAACATGCACAAGCCTTGCGCCCTTTTGAAAAGCCAAGTCAGTCTCTCGTGCTGTCTATTGTTAGGCGTCGCGGCGGCATGCCATGCGGCAGAGAGTAAGTCGGTAGACAGACCAAACTTCTTATTTATCTGTGTTGATGACCTACGTCCGGCATTAGGGTGCTATGGTGACCCATTGGCTATCACACCTAACATCGACCAGTTGGCGAAAAGAAGCCGGATTTTCAACCATGCGTACGCACAGCAAGCTGTTTGCGGGCCCTCACGAACCTCAGTTTTGACTGGATTAATGCCAGACGAAACCGAAGTTTGGCATAATCGTAATCAGTTCCGGCAGCATCGCCCAAATACAATAACAATGCCCCAGATGTTAGCAAGCCAAGGCTACCACACTATGGCCTTGGGGAAAGTCTTCAGCGGCAATCAGAGAGAACTGGATCCTCTGTCGTGGAATCGTGGGGAGATCCTGAGGGAGCCCCACTGGAACACATATGTAACTAATCACAATCAGGCGGCGGGCAAACAAGCAGCCTTCGAAATGCCAGATGTTTCTGATGCCGATTATCCTGACGGGAAACTTGCAGCATTAGCAATCGCCAAGCTAAACACCCTACAAAATAGTGGACGTCCTTTTTTTTTGGCCGTCGGATTTTTCAAACCTCATCTGCCCTTCAATGCTCCCAAACAATATTGGGATTTACACAGAGACCAGGATTTCCACTACTCTTATAAAAATTCAGGATCACCGGATGCTCCACCAATCGCCTATCATTCGCATCGAGAACTTGGCGGTTATCGGGGAATCCCATCGGATGAAATCCTTGCCGATGAAATGGAGGCAACATTAAGACGGGGATATTACGCGTGCGTGAGCTATGTAGATGCGCAGGTAGGAAAACTTTTACAAGCACTAGAGCAAACCGGACTGGACAAATCAACGGTAGTAATACTTTGGGGCGATCACGGGTTTTCGCTCGGAGAAGGACATCGATGGTGTAAAGGTACAAACTTTGAATTAGACACACGGGTTCCGTTAATTATTCATATTCCTGAGATGGCCGCCCCTGGAAAATCCACAAACGCACTGGTGGGATTGGTCGACCTCTATCCAACCGTTGTTGCTCTTGCAAACATAAATCCACCAAGCGGCCTTGCCGGCCTTCCTCTTACCAAAGTTCTCCGGCGACCGAGTGCCAGAGTTCAGCAACACGTCATGAGCCAATTCAGCAGACCCTGGAATAGTAAATCCCCTGAAACAATGGGATACTCTGTTAGAACACCTACACATCGGTATACAAAATGGGTAGATCTAAAAGATGGAACTGTACTGCAGGAGGAGTTGTACGATTACGATAACCCTGACAGTATCCGTCATGAACATAATTATACTATTGAATACAGAAATCAAATCCACTCTGAGGAATACCAACAGGCCCGACGTGCGATGTCACGTCGACTTACCCACGAACTCAAAGCCCTCCACAAGTAATGGACCGTTAAATTGTTTCATAGATCCAGAGTGATTCTTCAACAAACAATGCGTTCGCCCATCATTGCTGCCAGCATGCTGATATGCCTTAGCAATCTATCTGCGGCGAGCAAACCTAATATCTTACTCATCGTTTCAGAAGATCACGGTCCGGAGATCGGTTGCTACGGCGACCCATACGCGGAAACGCCAAATATCGACAGGCTTGCTAGTGAAGGAGTTTGCTTCACCAATGCTTACGTTCCTCAATCCGGGTGTAGCCAGTCCCGTGCAAGTTACCTCACAGGACTCTACCCGCATCAACATGGACAATTCGGTCTCGCAACCTGGGGGTTCCGCCTTTACAACAATCAGACGCCTACGTTACCCCGTCTCTTGAAAAAGGCCGGCTACCGCACCGGTATTATTGGAAAGCTACACATCAATCCTGCCAGCGCCTTCCCATTTGACTTTCAAGAAATCACCGGCGCTAATTTCCAACGCAAAGATCTAAGTGCCTATGCAAAATTTGCTGAGACCTTCATCGATGAAAGCGCCCAGCCTTTTTTCCTTAGTATTAACTACCCCGATGCCCATGACCCATGGATACGGCAAGTGGATGGAATTCCGAAACACCCGCTAAACGCCGATCAAGTCAAAACCATGCCCTATATGGGAGTTGATGGCCCGGCATTTCGTGAGCTCGTTGCCGATTACTACAATTGCATTAGTCGTTTAGATACTCTAATTGGAGAATTATTAGAAGTACTAGCGACGTCAGGCAAAGCGGATAACACGATTGTCATTTATCTGGGTGATCACGGTGCCGATATGCTTCGGGGTAAGCGAACGTGCTACGAGGGAGGGCTTAGAATTCCATTGATAATGCGTTGGCCTGGTCACATCCAACCGTCTCGTACTGATGAATTTGTATCGACAATAGATTTGATGCCAACGATTCTTAGTGCCCTCGATCTTCCAGCTCCCAACAATCTCCCGGGGCAAGCATTACAACCCCTGTTTGAAGATAAACCAAGATCAGGTACACCGTTTCGTGAATATCTATTTGCGGAATATCACACTCATGCTGCGGCCCCGAACTATTTCCCCCAAAGATCAGTTCGTAGGGGTCGTTTTAAATTAATCTTAAGTCTGCTATCGGACACGGAGCATCCCGATTACGCCGACACCATTCGCAAATTGCACGGCGACCATGAACGCCGTGAGTCGAACCACGAATTGAATATTCCGCAACTAATAGCCAACGCGTCCAGTGATGTCCGCACTGCGTATGAAACCATGCAGCGTCCGCCGTCAATTCAACTTTATGACCTCCAAACTGACTCGTATGAATTCACCAATCTTGCCGACTCACCAAATCATCAACAAATAAAGGCTAACCTACTTCAAGAGTTACATCATTGGAGAATCAATACTGCGGATCCCCTGTTAAACCCCTCGCTTCTTCACAAGCTGACTCAAGAAGTTATGTCTATTTCCAACAAAACACTCGCACGCAAACATATCTGGCAGTATCCACGTTACTTTTTTGACGGGGAACAGATACCCTCGCCACCGTCTCCGGAAAAATAAACCTCTCGGCATCAAGTTTTATGATTTTATTACGATCTATATTTATCCTTATCGCCATGGCTAGCATTAGCCATGGACAGGAGTCTGAGCGGCCGAATGTTTTAATGATCGTAGTGGATGACATGAATGACTGGGTCGGGTGTCTTGACGGTCACCCTGACACTCAAACACCCCATATTGATCGACTGGCAAAGCGCGGAATTCTGTTTACCAATGCCCATTGTGCAGCTCCTGTATGCAACCCGTCACGTGTCGCAACGCTCACCGGTTTAAGACCAAACACGACCGGCGTTTATGACAATAGCGTCAAATGGCATCAGAAGCTCGGAAATGCGCATTCAATCCCCCAATATTTTAAAAGCAACGGTTATAAGGTGATCGGAGGCGGAAAGGTATACCATCATATGCCAGGTTTTAATCGCATCTCCGACTGGGACTCCTATTTCAAACAACGGTTTGATGGGCACTACCAAGCACAACTACACGCCGGAGAGGATATTTCATCTTTTCGTTTCCCCTTCGGGTTTCCACTTAATGATATAGACGCCGTCAAGAATCTAAACAGACCGCCACGTAATGCACGCGAATTCGACTGGGGGCCACTTGATAAGCCGTTAGAAGATACCGGTGACGGCCAAATGATTCAATGGGCCACTGAGCAGTTGAAAACGACGCAACCGCGACCCTTCTTGATGGTAGCCGGAATCTATCGTCCTCATCTTCCGTTCTACGCTCCAAAAGAATACTTCCAGCTTTTCAATTCTGAGTCTCTAGAAACGCCCGCCGTATTAAAAGACGACATAAAGGACCTGCCACCAGCGGGTCGGTCTATGGCAAGTCAAAGACGAGAGGATCTTGAGCTAGTAAAAACCGAAGGTAAGTTCAGGGAATTAATTCATGCCTATCTTGCCAGCATCACTTTCACTGACGCTTTGATAGGTAGACTACTTGATGCATTAGAATCCGGACCATCAGCAGACAACACAATCGTGGTTTTATGGTCGGACCATGGCTGGCATTTCGGCGAAAAGGAGCATTTACACAAAATGACACTCTGGGAACGCGCGACGCGGGTTCCATTCATCATTTCACTACCTCACAATCGGAATCGATCATCTATTTGCACAGCCCCTGTTAGTCTCATCGACATTTTCCCAACCCTGAATGCGTTATGCGGGTTACCATATGTTTCTAATCTCGACGGGCGAGATTTAACAATGCTGTTAGATAAACCGTCCGCAAACTGGCCCCACCCGGCTATCACGACTCATGGCTTCAACAATCATGCGATTCGTACTAAAAACTGGAGGTACATTCGTTATGCGAATGGTGACGAGGAGCTTTATAATCACCGAAAAGATCCACACGAGTGGAACAATCTCGCCTCCGATTCCGGTGTGCACGACATAAAAGATCAACTAAGAACCTACCTACCCATGAACAACGCCGCTTCCTTATCGAAGAAGCGCAAGCCCTAACACTGCCTACACCTATTCACTATGCCGACTCACAACATTAAAACCCGCCATTTATTTGTCCTCAGCATTCTGGTTTATCACTCTATTTTACTGGGAACGACCACTGCGCAAAACAAACACAATATTGTATTGTTCCTTATTGACGATCTGGGCTGGAGCGATCTGAGCTGTCAGGGAAGTACTTATTATCAAACACCCAATATCGACTTACTCGCGGAACAGGGTGTCCGGTTCACCGATGCCTACGCCGCCTGCGCTGTTTGCACACCGACCCGTGCAGCCATTATGACCGGTAAATATCCCGCCCGAACCTTGATGACCGAATGGCTGCCTTCAGGCAGGTGGGATCCAAAAGCCCGTTTAAGGGAAGGGCGTTTTCTGCGCGACTTGCCGCGGGAGGAGTATACGATCGCTGAGGCATTACGCGACGCTGGCTATCGTACCGGTCATTTCGGTAAATGGCATTTGGGTACAGAAACTTTCGGTATGCCTGAACATCACGGATTTCAGTTCAATGTAGGTGGTAATCCGCACGGGAATCCGGGAAATTACTTTTTCCCGTATAACGGTAGTTGGAAGATACCCAAGACAAACCAAAGGGCCAGCTGGAAGGTTCTCCAAGATGGTGAACCGGGGGAATATCTTACCGACCGTCTTACCAAGGAGGCCGTCAAGTTCATTCGACAAAGCGACGTCGACGAACAACCCTTTTTTCTGTATTTCCCTCATTATGGCGTACACACTCCTATCCAGGCGAAACAAGAAGTGACCGCCAAATACGAAAAGATTTCCAAAGGAGAACGTCAAGGTTTGCCTGCTTATGCCGCAATGGTTGAGAGCATCGACGATAGTGTTGGCCAAATATTGCAAACGCTAGAGAAGATGGATTTGACGGACAACACCGTGGTAATTTTCACCAGCGACAATGGTGGATTTTGGAAAGCGACTTCCAACGCACCCCTGCGGGCTAATAAAGGCGCCTATTACGAAGGCGGAATCCGAGTGCCTTTGATCATTAAATGGCCCGGGGTGGCAGAGCAGGGAGTTGTCATAAACACGCCTTCCACAAGCGCTGATTTGTACCCTACATGCCTTGCGGCTGCAGGTCTTCCCTTATTGTCCAATCAGCACGAGGATGGATTAGATTTAACCCCCTTACTCGACGGAAAGGGCGTTATCAAAGAACGCGCTCTATTCTGGCATTACCCACACTACAACGGTCACCCTTCCAGCGTGCCATCGAGTGTAATTCGCAAAGGAAAATGGAAGCTGATTCAAACCTACGACCCTGCCGGCATTGAACTTTATAACCTTGAAAACGACCTCTCTGAGAAAAATGATCTAGCCATGCAGGAAACGGAACTGACTGACAGATTACTAAATGAGTTAGAAGCCTGGAAAGTCTCTGTTGGTGCGGAGAAAATGCTACCTAACCCGGATTTTGAATGTCCGTAATAATGTCCGGACAAAACCACCATCAACTCCCCGATCAAAATCGAAGAACACCCTCGCTCGTACCAAACGTATCTGTCTCCACACCCATACGCTGTAAAAGATTTACATAAAGGTTACATAGTGGAGTGTTATTCTTCTTTTCACCTGCTTTAATAAATCCACCATGCGCATAACCACCACCTGCCACGAAAATAGGTAGATTCCTTGGGTCGTGTGAATTTGCATTGCCGAGGTTACTACCAAATAAAACCGAGGTACTGTCCAACAAGCGTTTACCGTATTCCTGCGTCTGAGCCATAGATGTCAAAAACTGATTGAAGGTGCCCAGAATCTCTTTTTCAATTAGTTTTAACTGACGGATCTTACCCGGATCCTGACCATGATGCGACAGGTTATGATGTTCGGCCGTCACGCCGTTGATTGACGGTACAACGAGATGATCCTGAATCACCATGCTCACAACTCGAGAGGAATCAGTTTGCAAAATCAACGGAATCATTTTAAACCAACTGTTAACTCGGCCGACTAGATCGGCTTTTTCGGCAATATCTTGCGGTATGCCAACATCTACTTTCGGCTTCGGCTTATCCAGCCACGCCTCTGAGTCCTGTAAATCCTTTTCTGCCTCACGAATTGACTCAAAATACTGATCTAATTGTCGGCGGTCGTAACCACTCGTTTTACCCTGCAATCTTTTCGTTTGCTCGCCCACCAGATCTAAAATGCTACGCCCTTCCGCCAATCGCTGTCGCTGACGTCGTACATCACGAGGACTCCCTTGCAGGAACATCTTCGCAAACAACTCAGATGGTTTGTGTTCCGCCGGAATCATAACACCATTAGCCGTGTAAGCTTGGCTTTCAGCACCTTCCGTACTTAAGGCAACGGATGAAAAGCGAGTTTGGCTGCCCAGATGAGATGCGGCGACCTGATCAACGGAGATAGAATTACGAAATCCTCCCAGACCAGGGTTTCGCGCGGAAGACAGAAACGTCATTTCAGTATCATGCGGCTCTTTACCGGTTTGCTCCGGATGAGATAATCCGGCAAATAAACTAAAGTCTTCACGATGTTCCTGAAGAACGGAAAGGTATTCGGTCGTTTCATAATCCTTCCCAGTTGTCTGGGGATAAAGGGAAGGCGAATGCAGACCAAGCGTACTACAAATCATCACCATTCGTTTAGGAGCACTATATTCCTGCCCAAGTAGAACAGGATTCATAGCTTCTAACAAAGGTAGTGACACCAGCACTCCGGAAGCTTTTAAGATTTCACGTCGCGAGATTGGAATATACATTATCGTTCCCTAAACAGTCTGCTTTGAACGACCTGATGAATCAAAGTCCTCATAGGGTATCCATCAGACTTTGTTTTCTCCAGAATTCTTTCAACTTCTACTCGGTCAGCAAATTCAATTTCAGCGCCAGTCGAAAAGACGACTAATTTTGAAACAACATTCCGCGCCACCTGTTCTGAAAAACCGAGAAGGTGTTTTTTATAGTCACGGATGCCACGGAAGGAATCGCCATTTTCAGTATTCCCCGATGGATCGACTGGATTTCCCAAATCATAATCCACATGGAGGTAACGAAGACCAGCATTTTTTTCTCGTACGACCCCACGGCTATTACGGTATCGTTCCCGATAATTGCCGACGGGGTCAAACGATTCGAGAGCAAAACCTGGCGGATCTATTCTCCGATGGCAAACTGCACACGTTTCGTTCTCCTGATGTTTGGCAAGTGTTTCACGAATGGTTGTGGCGCCTCTGGTGTCCGGTTCAATCGAGCCGATATTTGGCGGGGGTGGATTGGGAGGCAACCCGAGCAGTGTGGCC
>PAAT01000048.1 GCA_002698965.1 Rhodopirellula sp.
ATGTTCGCCAATCAAGAGAGTGTCGTGAGAAGACATTGCGTCGTCTTATTTGCCTCTTTGAGGTAATTGATTCCAATGTAGTCACGATGCCTCCCTGCACCTTTTGTGTTTAATCGTCGTTCTTTAGGGTGGGCGGAAAACCCACGGAAAAGCGAATGATTAAATAAAAGTGGGCAGATAACCCACAAATTGAGTTTATTGATCTCAGGGAAGAATGCAAGTGTTTTCAGATTAAAAATCAATAAACCCGCTCGTTTTTTGGGGAGGGTAATATTGGGTTGCGATTTCAGAGGGCTCGCAAAAAGAGAGGCGTGGGCAGAAAACCCACTCCAGAGGGAAATAGTGCATTAGGAGTGCTTTAGTCAAGTTAGTTTTGACTGCTGAGCACTCGCCAGTCACCTGGAATTGAATTTCGACTCAGGCTAATAAAGAAGTGGTTTCCAAAGGCAGGGATCGAATTCTTGCCTCTTAATCGGGAATGACTTTTTTGCGACGTAGAATGTGGTGGTAATGCTGGGCGAAGCGGTGGCTTTCATCGCGAATGTATTGCAGAAGTCTCAACGCATACGAGTTGCGAGTGAGCTTTAGTGGTTGGTCCTCATCAGGTCGATGGATCAATTCTTCCTTCTTAGCAATGGAAAGTAGTACTGGCGGCGTCACATTGATATCTCGAAAGGCTGCGACGGCGGCACTCAACTGCCCTTTACCACCATCAATCAAGAGGATGTCCGGGAACAATTCGTTTTCATCGGATAATCTCTTGAATCGTCGGCTCACCACTTCATAGATGCTACGGAAGTCATCTATTCCGTCGACATCATTAATCCGAAACCTTCGATAGCCCGGTTTGAATGGTAAGCCATCGATGAACTGCACAAGACTGGCAACCGTTTCGGAGCCTCCAAGGTGAGCTATATCCACCCCCTCGATTGTTCGTGGCTCGATATCAAGTCCGAGTACTTTCTTGAGGCCGGCGATCCCCTTACGAGGGTCCGTATAGAAGACTTCCGGCTGTTCATGAGTTTCGAGATTTCCGCGGCGATCGAGTGACTCAAGCATCTTTATTTCATCGCGTAGCTTTGCCGCTAATTCAAAGTGGAGTTCTTGAGAAGCTGTTTGCATCTCTTTCTTCATGCCTTGTAAAAGTCTCGTTTTTTTACCATCGAGAACCATTTGTAGCCGACGAATATCTTTGGCATAGTCTGCTTTACTGATTTGTAGATTGCAGGGAGCAGAACACTGGTCAATTGCAGCCAGTAAGCACGGACGATACCATTTCCATTTCTCGTCGTTGGCATCGATATCGAGCGAACAGTTACGGAACTTGAAAATACGTTGCAAAACACTTAAAGCTCCGTTGAGCGATCCGGCACTGGTGAAAGGACCGTAGAGCCGGACATTTTTGTCCGGAGGTTCCCGCGTCACCTCAACACGTGGATAGTCTTCGCGATTGGTGATCATGATATAGGGGAACGATTTGTCGTCGCGTTGTTCTTTATTATAGGGCGGCTGAATATCCTTGATGAGTCGGGCTTCGGTTAGCAGAGCATCGACTTCGCTAGCACATTCCATGAAGTCGATGTCATGGATTTCATGTAGCCATTTTGAAATCCGTGTGTCATCGATCGAGCGATTTGTGAAATAGCTTCCGGCCCGGCTTCTGAGGTTCTTGGCTTTGCCAATATAGATGACACGTCCGACATCATCTTTCATTAGATAGACACCGGAAGTTTTTGGGAAATGGCGTACCTTAATTCCTGCACGTCGCCAACCGGCGTATGCTTCATCGTTCAGGACACCTTCGTACTGACGTTGGTCTTCCTGATGGTCTGTCGAAGTATCCTGAGGGTCGTGCTGTTGGGTGTCATCACTCATGATCTGTTGCGGTGTTATTTATTGACCTCCACAAACATCATTCGCAGGTTATGCAAGACACCATTGAGTGCTTCCTCTTCACCTTGATTGAGATTGCCCTTGGTTCGTTCTTGGATAATGCCCAACATATCGATATGAAACTTTGCAGCGGACTTGTTTTTGATCACCTGACCGGTTGCAGGGTCTGGGATCATACCCATAGCGAGCATTGCCTGGGTATGGTGCTGCATAAGTAGCATGTCGAAGCTGGCTTCCGGGAACTCGACGCTTTCCAGTTCATCAACTTGCTCTTCACTAAGCAGTTCGTCGCTGGTTTCAGATGAAGCTTGCTCTTCTGAAGTGTCTTCCGCTTCAATTGTTTCGGTATTCTCTCCCGTGGCTTCTTCGATTTGTGTTTCTTCTTCGATTGGTTCAGGTGCTTCTGGTGTTTCAGACATACGTTGGTTTCTCCTGTTTTGTTTACTGAATTCCTAATATATACCAATAGCGCAGAAACGCACGAGGTGCGGAAAGGAATCGTGAGAACAATTGCTCTAAGAGTATGTGGTGAAGGCTTGGAAGTGTGTCCCCGAGACTATTCGGCAGCATCGAGAAATTCGATTTCCTCTTCCGTTTCCTGTTCGACTGAAACATCACCACGTGACAGGCGACGTTTGACAGCGGCCTCAATAAATCCTGCGAATAGAGGGTGTGATCGTGTCGGCTTCGACTTGAATTCCGGGTGGAATTGTACGGCTACAAACCAGGGATGCTCAGGAATCTCTACGATTTCCGGTAATAATCCGTCGGGGCTTGTTCCCGAAACAATCATACCGTTTGCTGCAAATTGGTTGCGATAAACATGATTGAATTCATAGCGATGACGGTGACGTTCAGCCACTTCGTCCTGTTGATAGCAATTATGAGCTTTACTGTCTGCGGTGAGCACGCAAGGGTGAGCACCTAATCGCATGGTACCCCCCATGTCAGTAATATTCTTCTGTTCATCCAGAAGACAAATGACCGGATGGGGTGTATTCTTATCAAATTCGGTTGAGTGTGCGTTCTCTAAACTGACAACGTTTCTACCAAATTCGATACAGGCAGTTTGCATTCCCAGGCAGATTCCAAAGAATGGTATCTCACGCTCACGGGCAAATCTAATAGATTGAACTTTTCCTTCAATACCACGTTCACCAAAGCCCCCAGGTACCAGAATTCCATCGTATCCAGAAAGCAAACGTTCCGGGCCTTCGTGTTCAACTAATTCACTTTGAATTGGCACGATTCTTACTTGAGCCCGATTGTGAATGCCCGCATGGTCCAGAGCTTCGTAAATGGACTTGTAGGCATCTTTGTGTTCGGCATATTTACCAACGACCGCGATACTAATTTCCTGTTGAGGGTTACGCAAATCATGGAGTAGTGTTTTCCAGTCGTCGAGATTGGCTTCAGGGGTACTTAGGTTTAGCCGGGCCGTGATGAGTTCGTCGAGTTGGCGTTCCTTCAGAGCGAGAGGTACTTCGTAAATCGAGAAGTCCATGTCTTTCTCTTCAATGACAGCTTCCAACGGGACGTTGCAGAACAAGGCAATTTTTTCACAGTCTTCCCGACTGATTTCCTGTTCCGTTCGGCAGATCAGAATATCGGGCTGAATACCGATCTCGCGAAGTTGCCCAACGCTGTGTTGAGTTGGTTTCGTTTTTAGTTCACCAGCTGCCTTGAGGTAAGGTACTAAAGTGAGGTGGATGTAGAGGCAGTTTTCTTTCCCGACATCTTGAGAGAATTGGCGGATGGCTTCCAGAAATGGCTGGCTTTCGATGTCACCGACGGTTCCACCAATTTCTGTGATTACAACATCGGTGTCATCATCGACAAGGCGTTTTACAACGTGTTTGATCTCGTTAGTGATATGTGGAATGACTTGGACAGTTTTCCCTAAAAACTCTCCATGACGCTCTTTCTCGATTACCGACAAATAGATCTGTCCGGTAGTGTAGTTTGAGTCACGTGTTAGCGGGCTATTGGTGAATCGTTCGTAGTGGCCAAGGTCGAGGTCAGTTTCACTTCCGTCGTCGAGTACATAGACTTCACCATGCTGGTAGGGGCTCATGGTGCCGGGATCCACATTAATATATGGATCTAGCTTCTGCATTTTGACGCTGAGTCCGCGTTGCTCAAGGAGCAGTCCAATCGAAGCACTTGTCAGGCCTTTTCCCAAAGAACTAACAACACCACCGGTAACAAATATATGCTTGGTCATTGGTTATCTCTGATGTGATTCCATTCAGGCTTTTTAACGACCACCACTTCAATACATAAAAGCGGTGATCAAGGTAGAAGCATCCATCGTTCTACCGTCAAAATTTTTTAATGTTGGGGCGTAAGCCAAGGAATTTGCCATGTTTTAGGCCAATTGCCCAGTACGGCGAATTCCAAGGAACTCTTCCACAACTCGACAATTCTAACGATTTCTTTCCAATCTGACAAACGCCTCATAGTCTTCTGGAGTGTCAATTCCAATAGAAGGTTGATCGATCACTCCGACAAGAATCGTATACCCATGAAAAAGCACGCGTAGTTGTTCAAGACTCTCCAGTTTTTCCACGGCAGATTGGGGTAAGTTCGTGAGTGACAGTAGGAATTCACGTCGGTAAGCATAGAGTCCAATATGTTGGTGGAAATGAGCCGGTTCTGCTTCTAATAGGCTTGCATCCCAGTTCCTGGGATGAGGGATAACACTTCGGCTAAAGTACATGGCACGCTGCTGATGATCAAAGATGACTTTAACGCAGGCCGGGTCTTCCAGTTGAGACTTATTTCGGATGGGGGTTGCCAAGGTAGCCATAACAGCCTCGGGATTATTCTCTAATAGTTCGACTACCTTATCGATAGCTTCGGCAGAGATGTCTGGTTCGTCACCTTGAACATTGACGATGATATCCGCGTCGTCCAGATTTTGAGCAACTTCTGCAACTCGATCGGTACCACTTGGCGCGGCTGGGTCTGTCATCGCGACGGAACCACCAAAGCGTTTGACCGTTTCCGCGATTCGCTCATGGTCTGTAGCCACAATGATGCCTGATGGCCGAGTGGCCTTTTGAGCTGACTCGTATGTGTGTTGGATTAACGGTTTTCCTGTTTCTGCAAGGAGTAGTTTCTCAGGTAACCGCGTTGAATGAAGACGGGCTGGTATGACAATGAAACTAGTCATCACATTTCATCCTTGAATGCTGTCCGAGTTAGTCGTTAAAAGCCGAAGACGAGTTGCCCAATAATATAAGTCAACAGTGGAAGTAACAAAATAGAAACCAGGTTCAATACTAAGCCGGCTCGAGCCATTTGACGAATCGTTGTCTGCCCGGCTGCAAACACGATCGCGTTAGGTGGCGTTGCCACCGGAAGCATGAATGCACAACTGGCAGCCAGAGTTGCCGGAATAAGTAGGATTTTCGGATCGATTTCAAGGTTGCCAGCGAGAGTTACAAGTAGTGGCAGGATTAATGCCGCCGTCGCAGTATTACTTGTGACTTCCGTCATGAAGATCATGGCTGTTGTAACAACGAACATGATGATCAGAATGGCTGTTGCCCCGGAAGGGGTCACGGCATTGCAAATGATCGCTCCAAGCCCTGTGGATTTCACGGCTCCGGCCAATGCCAAACCTCCGCCAAATAGAAGCAACACTCCCCAGGGAAGTCGATTTGCAGTTTTCCAATCCATCAGTGCTTGACCAGGATACCCCCAGGCAGGGATGACAAATAACAGCAACGAAGCCGTCATTGCAATGATAGTGTCATCAAGGTAAATAACATTCGGATAGAGTTCCTGAAGCCATGCCCACCGGGTGAAAAAACTTCGAGTAATCCAAAGCATCGCTGTAATTGCGAAGACAATGGCGATTGTTTTCTCGGGTTTGCTCATAGGCCCAAGCTTCTTTAACTCATCCTGAATAAGTTGCCGACCGCCCTCCAGTTTTGGCAAGCCGATTTTGAAGATAAACTTTGTCATTAACAGCCAGATGATCACTAGAAAGATTAACGCTGATGGCAGGCCAAACGCCATCCATTGCCCAAAGCTGATTTCGATTCCGTTTTGCTCTAAAATATCGCGCAGCAAAAGGTTGGTTGGCGTCCCCAGGAAAGTCCCGAGTCCTCCGACAGAGGCTGAGTACGCGATGCATAGCAGCAGACAAGCGGAAAAATTGTTGAGTCGTGAAGTATTGATCTGAGGATTCTTTTCTCTCATGAGTGTGATCAGGCTCAACGCGATGGGAAGCATGACGACGGTTGTAGCCGTATTGCTGATCCACATGCTCAGTATTGCGGTGGTCGCCATGAAGCCTGCTATAAGTCGCGTTGGCTCTGTACCTAATGCAAGAATAGTCATCAACGCAATTCGCTTATGTAGGTTCCATCGTTCGATCGCCATTCCTAACAGAAACCCTCCCATCATCAGGAAAACAAATTTGCTGGCATAGCTGCGCGAGGTGACTTCAAACAGGCTCGCTGGTTTTTTCGCTCGAATGTACTGTAACGGAACCGGAAGCTGTCCGTTCTCAGATTTGATGACTCCAAGATTATCAGAAATCTGGATGAAAGTTCCGCTCCCTTCTCGCGGACTATCTGATTCCAACGGCGCCTGATGCCGCTCTCCGAAACGAGGGTTATCCAGATTCCAAACCACAGCTTGGCCTATTTGTGGAGCGGTCGCCATTTTTTCTCCAACCCCAAGGATTGGGAACAAAGCGAGTGGGAGCATGGCAGTCGCTGCCAAAGGAATCGCTTCGGTAATCCACCAGACTGCCATTAAGACAACCGTGCAGGCTGTGGCCAAAGCAGGACCTGGCATATCGGATTGGGTCTTAAGAATGACTGCTAAAAAGCAGGCTAACGCAGGTCCAATCCATCGGCCTCTGAGGCTGATTTGGGAGACTTCTCTTGAGTTCTCAGCGGAGTTTTTCAGTTCATTCATGAAGTGGGAGTTATCGAGAAAGGGAAGGTGATTGCGAGATCTTTAATGCAGAGTCAGTCTTCAATCATCCCCCGCTAGGAAAACCCGTGCTTTCTATGGTAACATCAATACCGGAAGGTGTGCTTGGCACGCCCTTTAATTTGAATAGTCCTCAGCGTTGTCTTGATAGCGTGATTCATAGATAGAGTTTTAGAGAGTACAGGAAAATGTCAAAGTCGTTTTTATCAATGTTTGCTCTGCTGGGAATGTTGGTTTCCAGCCTGGCTGAAGCAGCTGACTGGCCTACATGGAGAGGTTCTTTACGAGATGGTATCTCCAAAGAGACTGGCTTACTTCAATCATGGCCTGCAGGTGGTCCTGAGAAAGCCTGGACTTTCAATAATGCTGGATTAGGATACTCCAGCTTTGCGATTGCTGACGGTGTTTTGTACACCTTGGGTACGCGTGATGATGCTGAAATTCTATTTGCTCTTGATGCAAATACCGGAAAAGAGAAATGGGCCTTGGCTTTAAGTAACATTTTGGAAAACGGATGGGGCAATGGTCCGCGTGCTACTCCAACGGTTGCGGACGGCAATGTCTATGTGCTCTCGGGGATCGGTACTCTAGTCTCTGTTTCGGCTGCTGGAAAAGAGAACTGGAAGATTGAGATGGCTGATTTTGGTGGCCAACGTCCGAACTGGGGCTACTGTGAAAGCGTAACCGTGGATGGTGACAAAGTGATTTGTACTCCCGGTGGTGCTCAGGGATCGGTTCTCGCTGTCGATCTTAAAGATGGTAGTAAAATCTGGCAAAGTTCTGAAATTACGGACGGTGCTCAGTATGCAAGTATCGTCACAGTAGAGCTTGGTGGAGTGAAACAGTATATCCAGATGACTCATGAACACGTGTTTGGCATCGTGGCTGAAACCGGTAAGTTAGCTTGGAAGAGCCAGTGGGAAGGTCGGGTTGCTTCGATTCCTACTCCAATTGTTAGCGGCGCAGATGTATACATCACTTCGGGTTACGGAGTTGGCTGTAAGTTAGTAACGGTTAATGGTAATCAAGTAACGGATGTTTATCGAAATACCGTAATGAAGAATCACCATGGTGGAGTTGTGAAGTTGGGTGACTATCTGTACGGTTATTCTGATGGCCCCGGCTGGATTTGTCAGAACTTCAAAACGGGTGAGATGGTTTGGAATAACAAGACTTTTGGCAAAGGTGCCGTAGCTTTCGCTGACGGACGTCTTTACGCTCAGTCAGAAAGTACGGGCGAAGTTGTTTTGCTTGAGCCATCTCCCGAAGGCTACAAAGAACATGGTAAATTTACCCTGACGCCACAATCCACAATTCGTTCACAGCGAGGTAAGATTTGGACGCATCCTGTGATTAGTAACGGGAAGCTTTATATCCGAGATCAGGATTTGATTCATTGCTACAAGATTGCCAAGTAACCTATGGCTGGCATTTAGTTTGCTAAATGTCATGATGGGCCTGTAGCTCAGTTGGTTAGAGCAGGGGACTCATAATCCCTTTGTCGGCGGTTCGAGTCCGTCCAGGCCTACTGTTGGGATGTCACTCTTAAAAACATCCCCACCGAACTAAAACTCCAAAGATTTGCCTGAGGGGCAATCTTTGGAGTTTTTTTGTTTTACTATTGAGAGTCCGATCGTTTCAGGAATGTAATGAAGAGTCCTTTTTGACTCTATTTCAATCGCTCACATCCGAATGTGCGTATTAAAGAAATCTAGCATGATTTTTTGTGGCTCTGCCTCGTAGAAATCATCTCCACCGTGAAATCCACCATGGATGACATGGAAATGAACGGGTCGTTTTACATTTTTGTATTTTGCGTGCAATTCATGTGACTGGTTAATTGGTACCTGAGGGTCCTGATCCCCATGAATTAGCAGCAAAGGAGGGTCCTCGTTGTCGACATGTTCGACAGGGCTTGCCAGTTTGGCCAATGCTGGCTTCTTTTCCGGCCGATCACCAAGTAGTAACTCCAAGGCTGGTACTCTGACACTTAGCCCATGCGGAGTCGATTGAGGAAGGATCGTCAGGAAATTTGTTGGTCCGAACAAGTCCACAATGGCATGCACATCTGACGATTCGTCAGGAAATACACCAACCTTACCTTCCAACTGTTGATGGTGATTGCTTACTCCAAGTAATGCAGACAAATGGCCGCCGGCGGATTCGCCAGCCACTCCGATTCTCTCTTTTGCTATATTTCGGTGTTCCGCTGTTGCTCGCAGGAACCGTACTGCCGCCTTAAGATCGTGTATCTGCGCCGGGAATTTTGCAGTCGGCGATAATCGGTAATCAACACTCGCAATAGCGTATCCCTGTTTCACAAGAAATAGTAAAGGCATGCGATCCTTAGTACCACGTCGCCACGCTCCACCATGAATCCAAATGACTAATGGAGCTTGTTCGACTTCATGTGGCAGATACAAGTCCAGTAACAAACGGTGTTTGCCGACCTTGCCATATTCGATATTTTTAATCCGATCGTAGCCGTCGTGAAGTGAAGTGTTATAAGATTGGTCACGTTCCATTGCTTTGGTGGTTACGTTTGCAATCAATAAACAAAACAGTAGCAAAACAGCTAAAGGCTTCATTCGTTTTCTTTCCTTTATACGGTGGTGATGCGATGTCTTTTAAGTCACCGGCCTGCATGGCCGTCGGGAGGACGGAGGGTTTACACGGTATACGTCATCCCCCATAATTCGACTTTAACGTATGTTGCCTTGTTGCACATGCCTCGATCCTTCAGGAAGCGCATTCCATGTCAGATTCCACTCCTCCATTGACTCCGGGGGGCCGCGAAATTCAGCCTCACGACTCTCAAATCCACTGTGTCCAACCAGGTGGTGGAGTTTGTATGCGGATCGAATTGTTTTGGGGATCGATCCGTCGAGCCTATCTTAAGACTTTTCGCCGTGGCTATATTCGGCGGATGGCAGAAACGCGAAAAGGTGAGAATAATCAATGCCCCTGGGATGTAATCGACCCACGCGATTTGAAATTCTACGCCAACCAGCCCGGATACTACTGGGATACTAAAGACGATCCATTTACTGGTCGTGAGAACTACGGATTCGCTCGGGCCGGTTTAGCTGAAATGATAATCTTCTCTTTATTTCTTATTCCGCTCTTGGTTTGCTTCGTTTACCTCGCACTTCATGGTTCACCATTGTGGTGGGTAGCAGCCGTCGTTCCATTGCTTTTAGAAGCGGAAGTCATTTGGTTTTTTCGCAATCCGAAAAGGGTTGTCCCTCAGGGGCCGGGCACGGTTGTCTCGCCGGCTGATGGTAAGATCGATTTAATGGAAGAGATTGAATACGATGATGTGATCGGTGGACCGGCTATCAAAATTGCAATCTTTCTTTCCGTATTTAACGTGCACATCAATCGAGCGCCGGTCGCGTGTACCGTGTTTGCTTCTCGGTATCGTAAGGGGAAGTTCCTCAGCGCTTTGAAGCCGGAGTCGGCTTGGGAAAATGAGAGACTTGAATTGTGGCTGGAATCGACTGAAACGCCCCAGCGGGTAATGCGTGTACGTCAAATCACAGGGCAATTAGCTCGCCGAATCGTATGTTGGGCGAAAACGGGCGAGACGTTTGGGCGAGGGGCTCAATTTGGGATGATTAAGCTCGGATCCAGAACAGAACTGATCATCCCCAGAGAAGAAGGGCTGGAGGTCCTGGTGAAACTTGGAGATAAAGTTCGGGCAGGTTCAACGGTTTTTGCCACGTATGAGTAAATTGTTCAATATCAATCCCGAGCAGACAAGTTTATAATTAGATATATGAACAGTGATTTGTCACAAGACCTCGATGTGAATCTCGATGACGATCTGTCAGATGATTCCAAATTTCCAATCTTGCCTACGTTAATGACGCTGGGCAACGCCATTTGTGGATTGGCGGCTATTGGTTTGGCAACCAAGGCGATTGGTGTTCGTTTGGCCACTGAAGGTATGGACTCTGCGGCAGCCTTGCCACTCGATCCAAATGCGTACGAAGCTTTGCGTTATGCCGGTCTCCTGATTTTTTTGGGAATGCTTTTTGATGCACTGGATGGCCAAGTTGCTCGTTTACTAAATCAAACCAGTAAATTCGGCATGGAACTGGATAGTCTCTGTGACGTGATTACCTTTGGTGTTGCTCCCGCTTTCATCATGCTGTTTTTTGCGGATGTTTTTCATCCTCGGCTGATGAAAGGTGCCGCAGGAATCTATACGCTCTGTGCTATTTTACGACTCGCTCGTTATAACGTTGAAGCCGAAGAAGGGGGCGATACATCGTATTTCCGAGGGTTACCCTCCCCGGCCGCTGCCGGTACAATCGCGACTTTTGCGATGGCAATGCCGGATATAATGCATCAGAAGCAAGCAATCCTTGAGAGCGTGAACATCGATGTTCACCAGTTAGTGATGATGATCGTACCTCCACTGACAGTTATTCTGGCCTGGCTCATGGTTTCCTATGTGCGGTATCCCCACTTGGCAAAGCAACTGGCTAAGAAAAAGTCGATGAAGCGACATTACTTTAAGATTGTCCAGATTTTATTTGCCATCATTGGAGCATTGGTTTTTCAGGAAATCGCTTTGCCGGTTATCTTTCTTTATTACCTGATAGCAACTCCATTGATTAATCTCTGGCGCAAAATAGTAGGCGCCAAAAAGAAAGCTCCAGCTGAACCAGCTGAAGCTTACTTAAAACTCTAAACGATCTGGTACAGCTTTATTAAGCTAACACCGTCTTTAAATGTTCAACCAAAACCTGATCACAACGACTTCCACTTGAGTCGTAGAGGAATAATTTATTCTTCATGGTGTCCCAAACCGCTGTCAGTGTTACCTGACGTGGACCATTCACACTGAAGAGTACTCCACATGGATCCCCCCCTCGCGTTAAAGGACGTTCGTTGAGTGGGAATTGGGATGATTCGAGTTGACCAATGTCACAAAGCGTTTGGTGGATAACTTCGCGCAGGTGTTCTTTGTTCAATCCGGCCGATTTCTTAGACATGATATCAAGCATGGTAGGAACCTCTCGGGTGACGAAATGAGACACATTTTCCCGGTGCGTAATTGGTTAGGCGGGCTCGACCAGAAAAAAATGTGAGGTGCAGAAGGTTGGTTAGGCTATAGATTTAATTATCGGAATGCAGATCAATCGGATGAAGGGGCGAGTGTTCAAATTTTATAGAAACCGAATAATCATAGCGGCGAAATGTAAACCCTTGCGGATTGGTAGGCTGCTTCACTTACTGAGTTCGAGTGCTGTGTGTAAACTGTAATAAATTACATTTGATTCACAGCTTTTTAACAGTAAATGTCAGACCAATTTAGCGAACAATCGCGAGGGCGAAACACAGCCCGGTTCTTGTGGTGAACATACGCTTCAGGAATAATACGGAACGCTGGATGCGCGTCGTGATTGAAGAAGCATATATCCATTGCTCTAAACACATTCCGCTTTTGAGGCGAATGCCCAGAGAAATTGCCTGGGGTACGGATGATGAAGGCCTCAAAGGTGGTGATTTCTTTGGTGTCAGTCGCGAAAACTAAAATCGAAGTTAAGTTGCGACAGCCAATCAGAAGTTCATAATCCGGAGTCTTAAATTGCCAACTTTGTTTCGCCAGTTGATTCCTATTTGCCTAGTGATGGCGGTCCCGATCATTCCGTTTTTCTTGTTCGGGAATTTGATAGAGGACTGGATTTCCCAAGTTCAGAATTCCAGTTGGTTGGCAGTCAGCGTGATCTTACTTTTATCCGGTGATATCTTTCTTCCGATTCCCAGTAGCGTGGTGTCGACCTTTAGCGGTGGACAAATGCACTGGATAATGGGCACCCTTGTTTCGTGGATTGGAATGAATGTTGGGGCGGTCCTTGGTTTTTGGTTTGCAAGCAAGTATGGCAGATCATTTGCCCTTCGATTCTCTCAGGAAGAAGACCTTCAGCGAGCTGCCGGCCTAACTCACCGATTTGGTCCGGGGTTCCTTGTTTTGACGCGTGGAGTGCCTGTGCTGGCTGAAGCCAGTGTTTTATTGATGGGCGTCCACGGACTCAGTTGGCGCAGATTTTTACTACCAATTATCTCTAGCAATTTCGGAATTTCGCTCGCTTATAGTGCATTTGGACATCTCGCCAGTAAACACGATTGGTTTCCTTTGGCGATGGGCATAAGTATTGGTGTTCCAGTTTTATTAACATTAGTAGTACAACGATTTGTGAAAATCAAAACAGAGTCGCCTGTCGCAGACTCAGATATCTTGCAGGAAAGTGAATTAGATGACTAATGATGATGCCGCGGCTAATCAATTAACCTCGTTACTTGAATCTGTTACTCCTGGAGCCGGAGTATTGGACGTTCAAACGAAAGCCCCGGGACCCAGCGGGGCATTACCTTTAACCGATGAGATACTCCGCACCTGGTCCAGTGGCGATTTGTTTGGACTAACACAGAATGCCGGGATGGGATGGAATCCCGAAGATTTGCTGCGTCCGCAATATCTAGTCCTGAGCACGCAGGGAGGAATGCGAGCTGAAGATGGTTCACCGATCGCTTTGGGCTATCATACCGGTCACTGGGAAGTTGGATTGTTAGTTCAGGCTGCTTCGCGAACAATCAAAGAACTCGGAGGAATTCCTTTTGCCGCGTATTGTAGTGATCCCTGTGACGGTCGCAGTCAGGGTACGACCGGAATGTTTGATAGCCTGCCATATCGAAATGATGCGGCAGTCGTGTTACGGCGTTTGATTCGTTCATTGCCGACACGTCAGGGGCTTTTAGGCGTCGCGACTTGCGACAAAGGATTACCGGCTATGATGCTTGCTCTTAACGGTCAGAACGATCTTCCGGGAGTTATCGTTCCCGGTGGTGTGACGCTGCCACCTGAAGAAGGGGAAGATGCCGGAGCGGTGCAAACAATCAGCGCGCGGTATGTTCATGGTGAGATTACATTGGAAGATGCTGCGGTAGCAGGTTGTCGAGCTTGTGGTACACCTGGTGGCGGATGTCAGTTTCTTGGAACGGCTGCGACTAGTCAGGTGGTGGCCGAAGCTATGGGAATGACTTTACCTCATGCCGCGCTGTCCCCAAGTGGTCAGGCGATATGGATTGATACCGCAATCCGTAGTGCGCATGCCTTGACTCAATTGGTCGAGAAGAAACTCACCTTAAAAGACATTGTGACAGATGCATCCATTCGCAATGCGATGGTAGTTCACGCTGCCTGTGGTGGCTCGACGAATCTTCTGCTTCACATCCCGGCGATTGCTCATGCTGGTGGATTGAAGCGACCTACGGTTGATGACTGGAGCGAAGTTAATCGTCAGGTCCCTCGCTTTGTCGATGTTCTTCCCAATGGGCCGACAAATCATCCGACGGTACAGTTCTTTCTGGCTGGTGGAGTCCCGGAAGTGATGCTTCATCTTCGGAAAATGGGGGTGTTGGATACTTCTGTGCTAACAGTTACCGGTCAGACATTAAATGAGGTTCTGGATTGGTGGGAACAGTCAGAACGTCGTCAAACGCTAAGAAATCGACTTCAGGAGCATGATGGCATCAATCCTGATGATGTCATTCTTTCTCCAGCCGAGGCTCTAAAGCGAGGGCTTACGAGTACGGTTTGCTTTCCTCAAGGGAATATCTGCCCAGAAGGATCCGTGATCAAAGCGACCTCGATCGATCCGTCCGTTGTGGATGATGATGGCGTCTATCGTAAAGTTGGGCCGGCACGTGTGTTTGTATCAGAACGGGATGCCATCATGGCGATCAAGGGTCAAATCGAACCCGCAATCAAACCCGGGGATATCCTGGTATTGCTAGGACGTGGACCATTGGGAACAGGTATGGAAGAAACCTATCAATTGACTTCAGCTCTGAAATTTCTTAAGTGGGGGAAAGAAGTGGCGATTGTAACGGACGCTCGTTTCTCCGGCGTCAGTACCGGCGCGTGTATCGGGCATGTTGGTCCTGAAGCTCTGGCCGATGGCCCGATTGGTCGAGTGCGAGATGGTGATCGTATTGAAATTATCGTAGACCGTAACGAACTGAAAGGATCGGTGAATCTCATCGGTACGTCAGACAGAGATCTGACACCGGAAGAAGCAGATCAACTGCTTGCATCTCGCGGGAGACTCGACGGTCTTGCCGAAGATGAAGCCCTACACGATGACACCCGATTATGGGCTGCTTTGCAAAAAGTCGGTGGCGGAACTTGGGGCGGTTGCGTATACGACGTTGAGAAAATCGTTGAAACATTGGAAGCTGGTACGAAGGCACTCAGTAACGAATCTTAAACTACATAAAAAAACGTATCTGCGATGGAGTCTAACCACTTGAACATTCAAACTATTCGCACCACTTTACTGGCATTGCTTGTATTAACTGTACAACAGACATTTGCAAATGATCTGTATATTGATCCTGCTGGAGCCCAGGGGAGGCTTGTTATTGTTGGTGGGGGCATGATACCAACAGCTGCGCAGGGACAATTCGTAGCCTGGGCTGGTGGTCGTGGAGCAAAGATCTTAGTTGTGACGACTGCGTCAGAAGATGCCGGCACTGATCAGCAAGATAGATTTTCTAAACCATGGGATGATTTCGATATTAACAGTGTGTTAATTGTTCATGCCGAGTCACGAGAGGAGGCGTCTTCAAAATCATTTTTGAAGAGTCTCCAAGAGGCAACCGGCGTTTGGTTTGTTGGCGGCAGTCAGCAACGTATCATTGACAGGTACGTTGGTACTTCTTTCGAAGAAGAATTGTACCAGTTGCTTCAACGAGGGGGAGTCGTTGGGGGCACGAGTGCCGGAGCAGTCGTACAATCACATTTGGCCATTGTAGGTGGCTCGCGTCGGCCTCAATTAGATACAGGCTTTGATTTGTTACCCGGAGCTGTTATCGATCAGCACTTTACAGAACGAGATAGGCTAGCACGGTTGCAGAATACCATGCGCAAACATGCTTCCAAAGTGGGATTGGGTATTGATAAAGATACTGCTTTGTTAGTGGATCGTCGTTTCATGAAAGTAGTCGGTGCCGGTGCAGTTACGGCTGTTTTACCGCGTGCCCGCAAAGGGCAGCAGGAAATAGTTAAGTATCCCGCAGACTCGCTGATCGATTTGATAAGTTTGCGGCGAATGGTGCGTGATCGTCAATTCCCGGTTTTTCCACCAGTGAAAGTGTCAGAACCGATCGTAGAAAAAGGAACACTGATGATCGTTGGAGGTGGACGCATGCCACTTCAGTTGGTGAAAGAGTTTGTCGCTGCGGCTGGTGGCAAAGACGCGCACATCGTAGTTCTTCCCACTTCAATGCCTGACCCTTTGCCTGAAGATTATGGAAAAAGAATGTTTGAAGCTGGCGGGGCAAAGAATATTACCGTGCTGCGACAACGCGAGCGCACTGCCGTTGAGTCCGAGGAAATGCTGGAGGCATTAAAAACCGCGGACGGCGTCTGGTTTGGCGGTGGGCGTCAATGGCGTTTTGTAGACGCTTATGAACACACCAAGGCTTACCCGTTGATTCATGAAGTGCTTGCCAAGGGCGGCATTATTGGCGGTAGTTCTGCCGGAGCTTCCATTCAGGGGGATTATCTTGCGCGTGCAAATCCACTGGGAAACCGTGAGATCATGGCACCCGGCTATGAAAAGGGATTTGGATTTTTACCGGGTTCGGCGATCGATCAGCATTTTAAACAACGCAATCGCTTTAAGGATATGACCTCGTTGGTGGATAAATATCCCCAATTGCTGGGAATTGGCATCGATGAAGGGACGGCATTGGTTGTCAGGGGGAGGATCGGGGTAGTGAAAGGTGACGGTGCGGTGCATTTTTATGATCGCCGCCGGACTGTGATGGAAGGAGAGAAGGATTACGTGACGATTGAGTCGGGTCGTTCTTTCGACTTAGTCGATCGCCGTGCCGTTGAAGCAGCTGCGGGTAAACAAGAGTAATCGTCATGGCAGCAGAGGCAAGAGGAATCCAGCGGTGGTCGGGGTGGCTGTTTGTTAGCCCCTGGCTGCTTGGTCTCGCTCTTCTTTTTGTATACCCTTTTGTTGCATCTTTAATTTGGTCCTTTTCTGAATATGACTTGTTGACGTCGCCCCGATATATCGGCACAGATCACTATGAACGTATTGCCAGTGAAATTGTTCAAGGCAAAGGTTTTGGTAAGGCGTTATGGAATACGTTTTACTATGCAGCCGTTTCGATCCCTTTATCAACGATAATGGCCATCTGTCTGGCCGTGATGTTGAATTGGCAAGTTCGTGGTCAGGCTATCTTTCGGACGTTATTCTATTTGCCATCGATGGTACCGATGGTTGCAACGTCGATTTTATGGTTGTGGTTGCTTGATCCGCGCGACGGCATGGTGAATGGTCTTCTATCTTTTTTTTATGAAGCTCCTCCCTTGTGGTTTCAGGGGATTCAGGAGGGAGTCTCCACCTCATCGCCATTTCAGTTTGGCTCAAAAGACGGCTTAACTCTGATGTCTCTGTGGGGCGTGGGAAATTTTATGCTCATCTATTTGGCGGCCTTAGGTGATATTGATGGCTCGTTATATCAGGCGGCTGAATTGGACGGAGCAGGGAGCTTTCAAAAGTTTCGTCACATCACCCTGCCAATGTTATCACCGATTATCTTTTTTAATTTGATTTTGGGAATCATTCAGTCCGTACAGGCATTTACTCAGGTTTATCTTGTTAGTGAAGGAACAGGGCAACCCGCAGAATCAAGCTTGCTGATTTCGCTGCAGCTATTTCTGGCAGCATTTCGTGATTTGGAGATGGGTTATGCCTCGGCCATCGCCTGGGTGTTGTTTGTTTTCCTGGCATTAATGACCTGGGGCTTATTTCGCTCGAGCCGTAATTGGGTTCATTATCGGGGGGTACGCATATAATGGCGCGGCCACTTCCCATTGTCATCCTGTTGTTACTCGCCGGAATCGTTGCCGTTTGGGGGGCTACCATTTCGCTAACAAATGAAACGCCCTTGGATCGGGAGGAAGTCGTTTTTTGGCACTTTTGGTCGGGTTCCGATGGTGAAGTGGTGAATGATGTTGTGCGGCGATTTAATGCGAGCCAGAGTGACTATTATGTGCGAGCGGTATCTATGCCAGGCAATAACTTTGATATGAAGCTGTTTCTATCGATCACCGGTGGTGATCCACCAGACCTAATCAATCAGGACGATCCCATTGTCGGTGATTGGGCTTTTCGCGGTGCGATTTACTCAATGGAAGAGATTGCTTCTGTAGAAGAAGTCGAGAACATGAAAGATTGGCTTCTTCCATCGGCCAGAAGCCTAGGGGAATACGACGGTCGCTTATATGCCGTGTGTAACGGACTTGATATTCGAGCTCTTTACTTTAATCGTGAACTGGTCGAGGAAGCTTTAGGGAGATCTGTGCCAGACGAGCTTGAGTCCATTGAGCAGCTTGATATGATTGCTGAATTATGCACCCAATATACAGATGGGGAATTAACCCAGATCGGGTATTTACCCGACCCTCGTCGACTTTGGGCCTGGGGGCCGGTCTTCGGAGGAGATTTCTATGATGAGCAGAATGGGCAGGTCACGGCCAGTGACGAAGCAATTATTTCGGCCTTGCAGTGGATGCAGGGGTATCGTCAGAGGCTTGGTGCCAATGCTGTTGCCACTTACAGACAGAACGATCAGTCGCTTCCTAATAAAATGTTTCCATTACTGGCCAACCGATATGCCGTAATCCTTGATGGCCAATGGCGGGTACGAGATATCGAAGCAGCGCAAAAAGTAAGTCGTACCAGAGGTGAACCAGTGACTCGTTATGGTGTTTGGCCGTTACCGGCAGAGTCCCGTCAGGGAAAAACTGGATGGGTCAATGGAAATGTGTTCTTGGTTCCGCGACATGCTAATAATGCCCAAGGGGCGTGGGAATTTATTAAGTTTTGGACAGGTTTGGAAGGACATGAGAAGGATGCAGCTGAAACATGTGTCGCTGGTGGCTGGATTCCTGTGTCAAAACATGTCGCTGAATCTCTCGAATTTCAAACCTATTTGAGCGAGCATCCGTTGTTTGCGAGGTTTGTGGATTTCGCAGCAACGGAGCAGGTTCCAACGCCCCTTGTTCCCGGCGCGAGTCGGTATTACCGCGAAGTGAACAATTTAGTTCAACGTGTTATGTATGACGATGAAGTGGTGGATTTGACGGCTGAATTGAATATGCTCGAGCAGACCATGCAGAAACACATCGATCGTATTCGGAGTCACCCTTCTTTTGCGGAGGAACAGGCTGATGAATAATGTAGCGGGGAAATGGAAATGGATGGCTTTGCTGTGTGTTAGCGGAATGTTTCTGCTGCCTCTGCTTTTAATGTTGCTGGCATCAGTGAAGCCGGCTGAGCAATTGACCGGAGATCCTTATAGTTTGCTTCCTGATAGGGTGCTGTTTCAAAACTATCGCGATGCTTTGGAATCCATTCCTTATGTGAAGTATTTGGCCAACTCGATTGTGCTATGTGTCGGCAGTGTTGCGGGAACTCTAATTTCATGTTCTTTGGTGGCATACGGATTTTCCCGTCTGAAGTGGCGCGGCAGGAATCTTATGTTCGCGATCATGATTGGTACGATGCTTTTACCGTGGCACGTCACGATGATTCCCCGATTTGTGCTATTCAGTGAACTCGGTCTGTATAACCATCTGGCAGCAATTATCCTCCCCACCTTTTTGGGAGATGCATTCTATATCTTCTTGCTCAGACAATTCTTCTTATCTATTCCTGAAGAGATCAGCGAAGCAGCAAGGCTCGATGGGTTGAGTGAGCTAGGTATCTATTGGCGGATTATTTTACCATTGAGTAAGCCCGCACTTATCACGGTGGCCATGTTTCAGTTCGTGGCTAGTTGGAATGACTTTAGTGGGCCACTATTGTATCTTAGTGATCACGAAAAATTTCCATTAGCGTATGGGTTGGAGCAGTTCGTGAGTTCGTATGCCGATCAAACACATTTGTTAATGGCAGCTAGCGTGATGTTTACATTACCGATGATCATTTTGTTTGTGGTGGCTCAAAAGAGCTTTACACGCGGTATTACGATGACCGGTTCGAAGTGATTGGAAGCTTGTTTAAGACTGGAAAACAGGAGATTCGCCGGTTGCGTGAATGATACGTTGAGTATACGATTAATCTTTTGGTCGGCGGCTATGTCGACCAGCTTCTCATTAAATTGAGTTACGAATTGGAGAATTCCCAGTGGGAACAAAACGTACAGGAAAAGGACGCCGCAAGATCGGTCGTAAGAAACGACGTATGCGTGCCAAGATCCGTCACCGTAAGAAGTAGTTCTTACACGTGTCGCTGATATAAAATGAATTGCAAACGACGTCTGCTCGATAGGCGTCGTTTGTCTATGCGCTCATCTTAAATTTCATAGGTTCAACCAGTCATTATCTAAACAGTGTTATGATGATGGCTTAAAACCAACTATCTAATTTTCTTACCCTGGATTTAATCAATCATGCGAAATTTAACTCACGGGATAATGGCTGTGCTGCTGTTGGGGTGTTCTTCTCTTTTGTTTGCACAAAGTAAATACGAATACGGACCTGATTCACAACCCCAGGAAGGTGTTCCTCAGGGGGAAGTAACACAGTATCGATGGGAAAAGAGTAAGATTTTTCCGGGTACTCAGCGTGACTACTGGATCTACGTTCCTGCTCAATACGATAAATCGAAGCCGACCAGCGTCATGATTTTTAATGATGGTGGTGGCTACGTTCGTGATAACGGGCATTCACGCGCACCTATCGTCTTTGACAATCTGATCGCTCAAGGCAAGATGCCGGTTACAATTGGCATCTTTATCAATCCTGGGATTATTCCTGCGGAACAGGAAGGGGGAAAACCACGACGTAACCGTAGCTTTGAATATGATAGTCTTGGTGATCTGTACGCACGATTTTTGATTGAAGAGTTGTTGCCGGAAATAAAAAAGAGTTACAACCTTACGGAGTCTGCCGAAGGTCGAGCGATTTGTGGATTAAGTAGCGGTGGCATTTGCGCGTTTACTGCAGCTTGGGAACGTCCCGACTATTTTTCCAAAGTCGTTTCGTACATTGGTAGTTTCACCAATATTCGTGGAGGTCATGTTTATCCCGCGGTAATTCGTAAAACAGAAAGAAAGCCGATTCGTGTCTTCCTTCAGGAAGGCAGTTCAGACCTGGATAACTTGTTTGGTAATTGGCCATTAGCGAATGAACAGATGGCTGCGGCTTTGAAATTTGCCGGTTATGACTATCAGTTCGTCATGGGAACAGAAGGGCATAGTGGGCGACATGGTGGAACAATCCTGCCCGAGATTCTGGAGTGGTTGTGGCGTGATCATCCTGAGACTCTAAATGCAAACAAGTAGAGAAAGGAAATTGAAATGATGAAGAAGTGTCTGTTTTTACTTCTTATTTGTGGCGGATTCTGTTTGCCCGTTGATGCGCAGGATTTACCAATCTCCCAGATTATGATCGATGGTGAGGGATGGGAGTTATTATCGGAAGGCCACCAGTTTACGGAAGGTCCAGCGGTTAATCACAAAGGTGAAGTGTTTTTTACCGACGTTCCAACGTCAGAAATCTTTAAGATTGCATTAGATGGAAAAGTCACCCTCTTTAGCGAACAGGCTAACCAGACTGCCGGTTTGATTTTTGGCGCAGATGGAAAGCTGTACGGAACCAGCATTGGTGGGAAAGCAATCGTTCAGTTTGACAATGCCGGAAAACCTACCGCGATTACCGAAGGTGTAAACTGCAATGACCTCGTTGTGCTGGCTGATGGCGATGTCTTTTTTACAGACCACGTTGATGGGAAAATCTGGCACGTTTCGCCAGACGGTAAACTGAAGGAAGTTGCTGCAGGAATCGCGTTTCCTAATGGTGTAATTGCCTGGCCAGATCAAAGGCAACTGGTTGTTTCTGATATGAAGGGAGCCAGTCTGTGGAACTTTGTCATTGCGGCTGACGGCTCACTCAAGCACCAACAACCTTACAGTACGATGCAATTACCGGTTGGCTCGACCGAGAGTGGGGCTGATGGTATGACGGTGGACAGCATTGGTCGATTGTATGTATGTACAACATTGGGTGTACAGGTATTCGATACGCAGGGACGACTGAGCGGTATTCTGTCGAAGCCTCAGCGCGCGTTTTTATCGAATGTGACTTTCGGTGGTCCGGAAATGAATTATCTCTATGCCACAAGTAAAGACAAAGTTTATCGACGTAAGCTAAAGACCACCGGTGTTCGGTTTACTAGATAACTAGCATATCGAAATACAAAAAGGGCCCGACGAAATTTATTCGCAGACCCTTTTGTATTTAAACAAGCAAGACTTCTAACTCCAGTCGACACCTGAAAGACGATTCAGAGCCAGTTGCAGTGCGTGGGTTCCATCACGGCCGTGTCCCTGAGACTTGAGACCTTCGTATAGCTGTTTGGAAAGTGCTAAGCCAGGTAGGCAAAGACCCATTTTGTTAGCTTCCTCGATCGCAATCCCCATGTCTTTTATAAAGTGCTCAACAAAGAAGCCAGGATCAAAATTGTTATCAATGATTCGCGGGCCAAGGTTTGATAGTGACCAACTGCCGGCCGCCCCTGAGGCTACAGATTGCATGACTGTTGGTAGATCGAGCCCAGCTTTGTAGCCGTATAGCAAAGCTTCACAGACTCCGATCATGTTCGTTGCAATCAGAGTTTGATTGACCATTTTGGTGTGTTGTCCGGCACCGGCACCTCCCTGATGGACGATGGTTTTTCCCATCGCATCCCACATCGGTTGTAAAGCGTCTACGACGTCTTGGTCCCCGCCGATCATGATCGACAGGGTACCGTTCTTTGCACCGACATCACCGCCCGAAACAGGGGCATCAACACTCTGAACACCCTGTGTCTTGGCAGCATTATAGATTTCAACGGCTAGCGAAGGTTCGCTGGTGGTCATGTCGACCAGAATGTTTCCTTCCTTACTTCCAGCCAACGCTCCATCTTCACCAAGGAAGACTGCCCGTACGTCGGCTGGGAAACCGACAATGGCAAAGATGACATCGCTGTTTTCAGCAACTGCTTTTGGACTATCCACCCATTGAGCTCCTTTGTCGAGCAAACCCTGGGCTTTTTCTTTAGAGCGGGTGTAGATAGTAGCTTCAAACCCCTGATCCATTAGATGGCCACACATACTGGCACCCATCACGCCGGTTCCAATCCAGCCGATCTTGGTGGTTCCCGGTTCAATCGAAATAACACTCATGTTGTTCTTTCCTTGTACGTTATATTTATTTCAGGTTTGGAGTATTTGTTGATAGTTATAGTTTGTTATGCGGGTTGCACCAGCTGAGGCCTATTCTAGTGATTTCGCTCACAGTTTTCACACCCTCGCCGGGAATAGAATTTACTCGAAAAACTATGTGGATATAGTTATTGCCAGCGATGTTCCGGGCGGTTGAGAATCTCGCTGGCAATCATCGCTTCTCGGACGCCACCGGGAGATTGGAGCAGGTCTCGAGCGGTCATAGCTGGAGCACGAGCATTTTTCGCGACTCCAACTTGGGACTTAGCCAGAGGTTTGCCCGACTGCTTGCCGGACTCTGGCGTAAACTGCTTGAGATCGATTGGAGCCTCTTTCATTCTTTTCGTTTGCGTTTGCTGCACATCTTCTGCACGCTCTCTCGGACCGGGGAATGGCGATAAAGGTCCTGTTTGTCCTTGTGGTTGCCCCACGGGAGCCCGCTTATTAGGAGTCCGCTGTGGAACACGTCGTCGTTGCGGAGGTCCATTCGGATCCTGAGCCATCTGGTCCAGTCCCTCAAGAATTCCCTCGATGATTGTTTTGATAAAACCAGCCATTACGAATTTCTATTCCACCGTTGACTCTTCCTGCTCAGGCCCTTTAGCAAATGAAGTCCGCATTTCCGTATCGGCCTGAATATTTGTGATACGGTAGTAATCCATGACACCTAACTTACCCGAGTTAAAGGCATCGGAAATCGCCATGGGTACTTCTGCTTTTGCTGAAATTAACTGCGCTTTGCTTTCCTGAATGGAAGCTTCTTTCTCCTGTTCCGCGGCCACAGCCATGGCTCGGCGCCCTTCAGCTTTAGCTCTGGCAACCTTGGTATCAGCTTCGGCCTGGTCAGCCTGAAGTTTCGCACCAATATTACCACCCACATCAATATCTGCAATATCGATCGAGACGATCTCAAAGGCCGTTTGCGAGTCCAGGCGATCAGACAGTACCTTTTTAGATATCACATCCGGGTTTTCCAGCACTTCTTTGTGAGAGGAGGCTGAACCAATAGCACTAATGATACCCTCTCCAACACGAGCGGTAATTGTTTCCTCCGTGGCACCACCGACTAACTGTTGGAGATTGGCTCGAACAGTCACGCGGGCTCGTACATATAGCTCGATTCCGTCCTTTGCCACAGCGTCTAATTTTGCTTTGCCTGAATCGAGTGAAGGACAATCGATTACTTTTGGATATACACTGGTTTGAACCGCTTCAAGTACATTTCGACCTGCCCGGTCAATCGCCATTGCCTCCTGGAAGGCGAGACTAACAATTTTTGCTTTACGAGCTGCAATCAATGCTCGAATAACCAGTGGTACATTCCCTCCGGCTAAGTGATGAGAATTTAATGCTGACAGCGTTACACCTTCGTCTTCCGTCAGGTCTGCCTTGACAGCCATGATCTTACTTTGAACGATCATCGAAACAGGAATCTTTTTAAAGGTCATACTGATCAGGTCAACAAATCCAATTCCAGCACGAGTCAATTTGCATTGAATATAGAGCTTGAAATAGGACAGGAAAATGTAGAGAACCACCAGTAGGAAGACTGCGGCAACAATGAGAGCTATCTGCGGTACTCCCAATTCACTTTCCTGAGCTAGCAAATAGTAATTCATTAGAAGTTCCAACCTCGAAGAGTTTAATAAACGCCCTCACTTTGTAGTGAGGAAACCTCGTTCCAAACATGGTTTTACCAAAATTCTTCTTTGGTTTCATCCAATCTTACTAAATTCAAATTTGGTTACTCTCCTAATGATTGCTCCAGATCATCTTCAAAAGTGGAATTTTTAATCGCTGCTTCATTTGTTTTTGCGGTAGTTTCTTTTCCCGGTACTATGTCATCAACTTGAGTGACCAGAATCCGATTGCTCTCAATACTGAGGACTTCAATAGAAGAGCCTTCCTCAATAATGGTTCCTGGACTCACCGCATCGTAAGCTTTGCCATCAATTTCGATTCGTCCGTTTGGCATCAAGGAGGACGTGCTGACACCTCGTAAGCCGACGAGGTGTTCCAGCGGCTTTGTGATTGCGCCGGCAGGATCCTCGTCCGTCGGGATAGCATTTCTGCCCATCGGTGTGTGTGGCCAAACCTTGAGCGCCAGATATATCATGACTCCTATGACCACAACCGAGCAACAGAGCGTGGCCATACCGGCTGTGTCCCCCGCCTGGTAGCCAAGGTACGTTGCCACAATAAAACACCCGACAGATGCGATGCCTATCAGTCCACCAGACGGTATGAACAGCTCGAGGAAAATGAGAGCCGCACCGATTGTTATGAGAGTGATTGCCCAGATTATGTTTGGATCCATACCAGTAAGCTTAACCTTTAGGATGACTTCGAAACAACGATGCGATTACCGATTACTTCAATGACTTTGATCATGGAGTTTGCACTGACCATTTCACCATCACTTACGACATCATATACTTTGGATCCTAGCCGGGCTTTACCAGCAGGGGAAAGTCGCGAGGTCGTCTGCCCGGTTTGCCCAACCAAATGTTCCCAATGAACCATTGCTTCGTTCCAATTGTTGCGCTGGGCTGTTGCCAAATCGTTGTTTTTCGGAGCGATTATGCGGCCGATCCATGAGTCCCCGAATAGCCGAATCGATATTTGATAAAGGAGGACCGTGCCGACGATGGTTCCGATAATACCCAGGAATGAATTAGCAATCTGCTGACGTTGGAAGGGATTGGTTGGCAGTGAGAACGACTGAGCGGAAAGAATCAGTCCGAACAATAGTGAACAGATACCGCCAATCCCAAAGAGTCCAAATCCGGGGGTTACAAATAATTCGACACCGATGCAAATCACGCCAATAAGGATGAGTATGATTTCCAAAGCATCAACGGTGCCATTTAAATGACGTGCCCAAATGTGAAGTCCAAAACCGAGTAACGAAATCAAACCCGGGACCCCCAATCCCGGCGCCGCTAATTCAGCGATCAGGCCGTAAATCGCCATGGTTAATGTTGCCCATAGAAACCAGTCGCTATGAGCAACTTCGTTGAGGAACCCACTTAAGCCCGTTGTGGTTTTGATTTCCACGTCAGAAAGTTTGAGGTCGTAGTTTCCCAGTACCGCAGACAGATCACTGGCAACACCCTGTAAATGGCCAAGTGTTTGCAGATCTTCCGCGTTAAAGTGTCTGCGGTCGTTTAGGGGAGTTCCACGGGTCCACTGGTCTTTATCATCAAGACTCATGATCTGTTGAGGGCAAAATCCTCGTGTTTCGCCAGTTTGGGCTCGGGTGAAGATGTGTAATTCAATGGTTGGTTGCAGGCAGCGGTAGAAGAGGGACCATTCACGTGTGGTAGTTTTTTCGAGTGCTAGTAGCGTTTCCTGAATTTCGAACGTCAGTTCGCCGAGTTTCGTACTATTTCCAAAGCCGCCGAGAGAGCCCTCAGGCCCTAAATAGATTTCGTCGCATGCTAGAGCCAGAATACCAGCCGCTCCGCGTGCATGATCCTTGATATATGCAACCGTTTTTACCTCTTCATAACGCAGGTCTGCTATCGTATTTGCAAGATTGATTAATTCGTCGGTGTGAGCCCCATCGCTCTCGAATTGGAAAATAATTAGGTTGTGCTGATCCGCAAGATTATTGATCAGGATTTGTTTATCCCGAATACGTGACGGGCTTTGAAGTTGGGCCATGTCGACCACGACAGCATGAATCTCACCAATGGGACCCGATGATTTGAGGAAGCGGGTAGGAGCAATATTTAACTCGGTTGCTAATGTTGTATCATTGGTCGGCATGACCGTAATCGCGCTTTGCTGATTAAAAATTAGTTTGTCCAGTGTCAGTATGTCGCCGGAGACAGAGATCGCTGTCGAGGAATTTAGTTTTCCTTTATCGAATAGTTCTTGGCGTTCTACGCCCGTAGCAAAAAATGTACTCTCATCGGTCGTGACTTCATGCAGAGCGACAGTTGGATCCAGAACGGCTTCGATAACAGAAGCTGGGAAATGCTTGTGAGCTTCTGCTACCCGTCGGTAGTCGTCTTTCACCTCCGAGGTTAGAAGTGATGTATCCGCTTCGGGCCCATGGATGTTTGTTTCCGGACTGACGATCAACTTGGAACAAGACAAGACCGGGAGAAAGGCATGGTCTGCATACTTTCCATTGAGAATCGCAACAGTACGACATCTTCGTGTAAGCGATGGTGAGGACAGATAGCTTTCCAGTGTATTACAGGCACCAAAATCGCTGCGTATTTGGTTGTTTTCTGAGAGTGGAAGGAATCGTATGAGCAGCCAGGGCCGCTGGTTTTTAACCTTCGCTTTGCCGGCATTTTCGATTGCCGAATCGAGTGCTCGTGTAATCCCACCGATGTTAGTGTTTTGAATTGGTAACTGAACTTCAATTAACACGGCGGTTTGTTGTTGATCCTGCCCCTGAGCGAGCAGCAGATTGTATTCAACCAGCAAAAGAACACTCAGAATGATGAATATCGCTCTGAGGGAAATAGGGAGCCGTGGAATACCTTGAAGGTTTAACACTTTACTGAATCTATGCTCGAGAAATGAATGTAATACCCGAATAGGAGATGTAAACCCTACGCTAGTACCATTATATCAACAGTTAATCTTTCCGTACCACCAAATTGCCTGACCAAAGATTTAGCGGGGTTGCTGTGATGGATTGTTAGCCTGTCGGGTTGCCTGAGAGCTAGGAGCCGCATTCACCACTTTTTTCCAACCGGATGGCAATTCAGGCTCGTAGAAGTTTCGGTAAAAAGGATTTAGCTTTTCCAGCGTGGAGGCGAAGTTGATTTCGCGCTGTTTGAAGTTAAATACCGTTCGTGAGTGATTCTTACCCTTTTCATAGCTCCGATCAAAAATCACCATTCCTTTGGGCAGGAAATCTTTGTTATCGATGATGATGTGAACTTTCTGATAATTGCTGGCATCGTGAATGGTCTTAGGATAGGCCTCGAGCCAAATCTCATCTTTCATATTCTGAGGAGTGATTGCTCGGACCCAAAATCGATTTGTAATGTCCTGAGCATTGCAACCGAACAGGAATGGCAACGGACCATTGATGATATTCCTACCCTGCAGCTCTTTAGGTAATACTTGTTGGATAAGTCGCTCGTTGAGATAGTCATACTCAAAAATGCTCTTCCCATCACAGACCCAATATTCACCATGTGTACCGGGGATTTCTTTGTAAGTCGCTTTGGTTTGCGCGGTCGCTGGCTGGTAAGTGAGCACTTTTTCAACCTTGAATAGCCCCTTGTCCGGATCAGCAAATCGTACTTTCCCAGTGCTGAAGGTCTTGAAGGTGTTTCGCGGTCCATACACGGTGTCGAATTGCCATCGTTCGAAGTCACTCCGATAGTGGTCGACTTTTTCCGTATGATTTTGCCAGTAAAGGAGAACACGTTGGATGTATTCCTGATGCTTTTCTGAGAGCGGCAGGAAGGAAGGTGGTTGGACTCCCTGAGGCACTTGCGGGCGAACATCTTGAGGAGAGTTTGTTCGGGGTTGATTAGCTGTTGGTGTCGTCGTGGGTTGCTGCTGAGCAAAAACACCTTGCACAAGTGCAAGGAAGACAATGATTGCTTGAGAAAATTTCATTATCCTGGAATCCATTCCCGGGCATGTTGACTTAAGTGACTTGTGCTGGATTCTAGCAGGAATGGTGATTTTAGGGCTATATGGATCCCAATTTTGCCCTCGCACCGGCCAACTCAGTCTGGATCGATTCGACTTTAGGCAAAGTCAGAATGGTCCTCAAGGATCTTATCGAGCAATCGTTTACCCTGAAAGTTGTCTTTGAGCGTGTAGTCGGCGAGTTGGTGCCAATCGGAATCCCCAACGACCCGCTTTTGACGGAACCACAGAGTTGGGCATCCCGCATTTTTGCCGGCCTCCAGATCAAAACGGTAGTCGCCGGCCATTACCGCTTCGTGTGGTTGAATTCCCCAGATTCTACAGATTTGGTGCAAAGCCCAAGGGTCAGGTTTGATGGGTCCTTCTTCTCGTCCTATTACGGGTGAGAATGTTACGGGTAGCAACTTCAGCATCTCCACAGCAAACTCGTGTAGATTCCGTGTAACAATCGCCAATTTTAAGCCTAGCGAGTCGGCATATTCGACGAACTCAGGAATGCCTGGAAATACAGTCGCGTTGTCCACGCCGTTTTGTTCGTGACGGCGCAGCACCCGGTTACACTGCTGACGGCGGGTTCCTGTATAAGATTCAATGGTTTCAAGAATCGGAGCGTTTTCGGGTAAGTTCATATCAAGCCGCATCTGATCGAAATCCAGTTGAGAGTCGATCAGCGTGCCATCCATGTCAAAGATGATTCCTTTGATTGTCATTCAGAATGCCTACGTAACCCCTTCGGAATTCTTAGGAACCGTCAGCCCCATGTCTTTCATTAGGAATTGTATGTCGTCCCAGACATCACGTTTACGACGAGGATCACGGAGGAGATAGGCTGGATGGAAGGTGCAGAGTACTTTGATGCCATTTTTGTCAAAGAACTGTCCCCGCATTTTTCCGATGGGAGTCTTACATTCGAGGAACGAGTGGCTGGCGATAGCTCCCAGACAAACGATGTATTCTGGCTGAATGATCTCCAGTTGTCGTTTAAGAAAGTCAGCACAATTCTGTTGTTCATCCGGTGTTGGATTTCGGTTCCCCGGTGGACGACATTTAATGGTGTTGAGGATGTATATCTCATCACGTGTGAGGCCCATCGCCTCGATGATTTTATTAAGTAGCTTTCCAGCTCGTCCCACAAACGGTTCACCCTGTTTGTCTTCTTCCGCTCCGGGGGCTTCACCGTAGAAGACTAGACGGGCGTTGGGATTACCGACACCAAAGACGGTATGGGCACGAGTGCTCGCTAGTTCAGTACAGGCAGTACAATTCGCTACCTCCTGACAAACAATGTCTAACTCACTTTGTTTCTTGGACGGCATGACGGCTGTTTCCCGGGAGATGTTTAAGGTGAGGCTCGGCGTTGGTACCGAAGCAGGTGGTATTTGCTTGGGCGCGACTTCCCCAACATGGTCTTCCGCCTTCACTCTTTCGTCTTCGCAAAGCACCTCGTTCTTTGACCGGGATGCCGTCGGCAAACGATTTTGTTCCATGTTGGCGAGTTGATTTTGGAGGGAGCTTAGATCCGTTTGAGATGCATTGGGAGAACGTATAGAGGTAATTCCCGACCGTTGTAAACTCTGCAATCGCTGACGTACAGCCTTCGCAATGCGTGCGGCGTCAAAGGGTAGGCTTGTTGGCGATTGCTCGGCAGACATAAGACAGGTGGAAAATCTATTGGAAAGCAGCTAAAGGAATGTTGAATTATAACGATTTCACTGAAAATACCACCCGTTTCAAGCTTCGCGGGCTTAATTCTAGTTCAATGAAAATGGAGATTATCGACGGTTTGTAAACCTGTAGATATCATTATAACACTATGGCTTTACCTCAAGTTGTTATCATCGGTCGCCCTAACGTGGGCAAATCAAGCATCTTCAATTGGCTCGCCGGTCGGCGTTTAGCCATCGTGGACGATGTTGCGGGAGTTACACGTGACCGGATGACCCAACTTTTGCGACATAACGAGCGTTTTTTCGAGTTAGTCGATACAGGCGGAATTGGGATTAACGACGTTGATGATCTGAGTGAAGAGATTGAAGAGCAGATTCGATTGGCGATGGATTCTGCTGATGTTATTCTTTTTGTCGTGGATACTCGAGACGGCTTGCTGCCTCTCGATCAGGAGGTTGCTCAGCGTCTTCGATATATTGACAAACCAATCATTTGTGTTGCCAATAAGGCAGATGAATCTGAAATGGATGCCGATGCCGATGAATTCTATCGTCTTGGTCGAGGTAAGTTAATTCGCGTAAGTGCGATGCAAAATCGCAATAAGGAATTATTGCTTGACATGATTTCTGAACGCGTACCACATCTCAGTGATGAAGACTTGATGAATGAAGATATCGAGCCAGGTGAAATGAAAATCGCATTGGTTGGTCGTCGTAATGTTGGTAAGAGCACATTTATTAACAGCCTGACCGAAGCCGAACGTATGATCGTCAGTGAAGTTGCTGGTACCACTCGAGATAGTGTTGACGTACGCTTCGAATTGGATGGTAAGTCATTCGTAGCGATTGATACACCTGGTTTACGTAAGCGAAAGAGTGTCCGGACCGACGTGGAGTTTTATAGTACCCATCGTGCTCAAAGGAGCATTCGTCGAGCGGACATTGTGCTGATGTTCTTTGATGCAGCACAACGTGTAAGTCAGGTCGACAAACAACTGGTGAAATACATCGAAGATAACTACAAGCCTAGTATCTTCGTCGTGAACAAATGGGATCTCATGGTTGAGCATATGCCGACCGAGCGTTGGGCGAACTACCTGCGCGATACATTTCAAACCATGTGGCATGTTCCCATAGCTTTCATTACCGGACAGACCGGAAAAAACATGAAGGCATTATTAAATCACGCTCAGATGCTTTATAAGCAAACTCAAATGCGAGTTGGAACGGGCGAATTGAACCGATTAGTTCGTGATGCGATGCGACGTCACGCTCCACCCGTTTTCAAAAATCGACGTCCTAAGGTTTATTACTGCAGCCAGGTCGGTACTCAGCCTCCGACAATTGTCATGAAAGTCAACAATCCAAAAGCATTCGCACCCGACTATCGCAGGTATCTTTTGGGAGTTTTTCGAGATCAGTTGGATTTTGGTGAAGTGCCGATCAAACTTTATCTTCAGAAGCGTGAAAGTATGGACGAGCGTAATGAGATAGGAGTCATCGGTTAGTCGATACCAGACGGCCGAGGTGGTTCGTCGATTCTTAGGGGTGTAACCCATGAATAGTGATCATACTGAATCAGACTTAATGGCTGACCGAAATTCTTTGGCGGTCGTGGTCAAATTGTTACGTCCCCATCAATGGGTGAAAAATTTACTCGTCTTTCTGGCTCCAATTCTGGGGCAAAAGATAGGTAATAGTGAGATTGCCTTAACCGGTGTGTGGGCATTTTTTAGTCTCAGCTTTGTTGCCTCGGCGGTTTACGTGCTCAATGACCGTATGGACTTACAGTCAGATCGGCTGCATCCAACCAAGTGCCGTCGGCCATTTGCCAGCGGGGCAGTGTCGCCTAGGTTGGCCCCCTTCATCATTATTGGGATGCTGGCCGCCGGATTCGGGATGGCTTATTTTTTGGTAGGTGACTTGTCGTATTGTTATGCGTTGGCAAGTTACTTTGCTGTCACAACACTTTACACATTTTGGCTCAAGCGGATCGTTATGGTCGATGCACTCGTTCTTGGCGGGCTTTTCACTTTGAGAATTGTGATGGGATCGGTGGCGACAGGAGTCGTCTCCAGTGTTTGGCTGCTGGCATTCTCCATGTTTGTTTTTACAAGTATTGCATTTGGTAAGCGATTCAGCGAATTGTTTAAGTATCAGGATGTTCCAGCGGATGATAAACGCCTTGCTAGCCTTCGTCGTCGAGGTTATCGGCCCAGTGACATCCTCTTAGTGGAAATGTTTGGAATTTGTACCGGCGTGATGGCTGTAATGGTGATGGCGTTGTACATGAATGACGAAGCCGCTGCTCAGCTATATGTTTATCCTCAGGCTTTGTGGGGTGTTGTTCTTGCCGTGTTTTACTGGGTCTGCAACTTCTGGATGATGGCACATCGAGGTAAGGTGGCGGAAGACGCTGTGAAGTATATTGTTTTAGATCGTTCCAGTTGGATTAGCGCCACAATAGTGGTGGTATGCATGTTAATCGCAATTTGGCCATTCTCCGGATAAAGGTCAGGTCTTGTGAACGAATTGTCTGTAACTAGCGCCGCTCAGAATTCGCTAAATTCGGCTCGGCTTTCAGGATGGGGTAATTACCCTAAGCTCGACTGTCGTGTTTACTTCCAACGACGCATCGAAGATCTGCAGGAACTATTGGGTTCGGGTTCTTCGAGTCTGATTGCACGTGGACTTGGTCGCAGCTATGGAGATTCGGCTGTTAACAGTGACGGAGTGCTTATGCAGACAACTCGTGACCGATTCCTGTCGTTTGATGTGCACTCAGGTTGTGTCACTTGTGAGGCGGGAGTTTCACTTCAAGAAATTATTCAAGTTGCTTTACCGCAAGGTTGGTTTTTACCGACGACTCCAGGGACTAAATTTGTAACCGTGGGTGGTGCAATTGCGGCGGATGTCCATGGAAAGAATCATCATCGTGATGGAACATGGGGGCAATACGTACTTCGCTTCAGTTTGATGATAGCTAAAGGTGCTGTTTTAGAATGTTCACCACAAGAAAATGCTGAGGTGTTTTGGGCGACTGTAGGGGGGATGGGCCTTACTGGAATTATTCTTGAGGCAACGATCCAGTTGATGCGAGTTCCTTCAGCCTATGTCGACGTGCACCAGCGACGCGCCGGAAATCTAGGTGAAGTCTTTGATCTGTTTTTGGAAACCGACGACCAATACAAATATAGTGTGGCCTGGATCGATTGCCTTAGTCAGGGAAGTAAATTAGGTAGATCGGTGTTGCTGTTAGGCAATGATGCGTCAGCAGAATTGGTGCAGGCTTCAGCAATACGGCAGCCGTTTACCCTTCCCAAGAAGCGAAGTAAGTCGATTCCTATCCAACTGCCAGGTTTGGCAATGAATAAACTTGCGGTCAAAGCTTTTAATAGCTTGTATTATCGGCGACACAGTAACAGGCATATGTTGGTTGATTTCGATTCGTATTTTTATCCACTTGATTCGGTACACCACTGGAATCGAATCTATGGTAAACGTGGATTTGTTCAGTACCAGGCGCTGTTTCCGAAAAAATCCTCCCGAGAAGCTATGACCTGTTTGCTGGAGATCATCTCTAAATCTGGGCAGGCATCCTTTCTGGCTGTTTTGAAAAGTAGCGGAGCGGCTAATCAGGGGCTATTGTCCTACTTGTTTGACGGCCACACTCTGGCATTGGACTTTCCTTATCGTGGTGAAAAGACGGATCGGCTATGTCGTCAACTGGATGAGGTGATGTTGGAATTTGATGGCAGAGTTTATCTGGCCAAAGACGCCTTGGTTTCTGCAGAAACGTTTTCTCAGATGTATCCCAAGTTGGAAGAATTTAAGAGGATTAAAAAGCGACTTGATCCTGAAACATTGTTTAGATCGCACCAATCTGATCGGGTTGGAATTACCTGTACACCTTAAGATGTGTTAGACCATGGCAAACCAAAAAACGCATACTGAACGTAAGTTCGAGCGGGCTCAACTGCGCAAACTGGAGCGGCGACAAAACCGGCAGTCTGGTCATTTTGATTCTAAATTTCAAGACGATATTCCACTGGTCAATGTAAGACTTGCTCTTTCAGCCGTCCTAGCGTTGCTGACCGTTGTTTTGGCACTTAAGGCATTCGAGTTTCCTGTCCCAAATACGGACGAGCCAACAGTGATTAATTTATCGGGAGCCGGTATCGATGATGCCAATATCTTTTTTACTTACGCAAAAAATGTAGTGGAAGGACATGGAGCCGTTTATTATTCCGGCGGCGACCCTGTGGAAGGTTATTCGTCTACTTTATTCATGATGCTTTGTGCAGTAGGGATGCTTGTTACCGAAAATATCGAGTTCTTCGTGTTATTGGTAAACGCGATTCTTATGTGTGGCGTGTTAATCTCATTACAATTCTTTTTGCATGGGCTGGCGAAAGAGTCGCTACCCGAAGACACTCCGATTACTAAACGCGAGTTGTTGGTTGTTAATTGGGCAGCTAGTGCGCTGTTATGGGCCTGGGTGGTTGTTAGTCCGGCATATGTCATCTGGGTGACGGTCACTTTGATGGATGTTGGACTATGGGCTTTTGTCTTTGTGTTAGGCTCGTTGGCAGTTGTTCGCAAAGCCCTTAGGCCGAACTCCTCCTCCCGGTCTTTAAACCTGTGGATTTTATTGTTGTTGCTGACTCGTCCTGAGGCGTTCTATTTGTGTCTTGTCTGGTTGTTTGTGATTGTTGTAACGCGAGTGAAGCAGGGGAGTCGTGTTGTACCGGCAGTAAAATCCATCAAAGGATCGATTCTTTACTATTTTGCTGTTGTCGGTGTAATCACGGCGTGGCGATATTTGTATTTTGGTTATCCGTTTCCAAATACTTATTATGCAAAGGTTTCATCGGATTTTTTCTATAACTTAAAACTTGGCGTCGGATACCTGATTGAATTTGTGAAGGCTGAGCCTTGGGCAGGAGTGGCGTTGTTAATGAATGCTGTCTTAGTGCTGCAGACATTCCGAGTTCCCTGGAATGCAGATCAACCCGTAGGTTCTAAACCGATCGCAATGATTTCTTTGATCACGTTACTTGCTTGCATTTCACCAGTTTTGACCGGTGGCGACCATTTCAACTACTTTCGTTTTTTCCAACCCTACTGGCCGCTTATGGCCTTGGCTCCTCTTTATTATTTTCGAAAGTATTTTCTCATTGAATCCCTGCCAACTATGAGAAAGCCACTCCGAGTGGCACTTTCGACAGCGGCATTGATTGGAACGATGTTGCTTGCTCAGACTCCACCATGGTCAGTCCTTCTGCGTACGAATGGGATTGTGCGTCCAACACTGACAAATGAATTCCAATTGGCTTTAGGCGGAAGGCAACTTGGTGAAATGCTTAATGCATGGAATGCAGAGTTGCAGTTAAAGAATGACAGCAAGCAACAGGCATTTAGTTTAGGAACGCTGACAACTGGTGGTATTGGTTATACCTATAAGGGTCCCGTCTTGGATATGCTGGGATTAAATAACGTCCAGATGGCTCATCGTCAGGGAGATCGCAAAGGAAATAAGAACCATGCGGCATTCAATAAAGACATCTTCTTCGCTCAGTCGCCTGATCTGTTTGCTCCGAGAAGCCAAAGCAAAATCATTCAAACTCGGAACGATGTGTTTCCATTTAATGTAGGTAACGAGTTTTGGGTAGCAGCCTTGAAAGGTTTGGGGACGGATCCGAGGTTTTTTGACCAGTATGCTCCAATTGAGATTACGCAGCGTGAGGAAGACGGTAACCTAATAGGGCGTTGCACTGTTTGGGTCAAGAAATCACTGCTTGACTCGATTCTTAACAAAGAAACAAATTACTTTTCGGTAACAGTACTCGCTGAATCCTCGACTTAAAACCAAAGCTAATCTTGGTGTTAGGTTATAGCTTTGGTGGTACTCCGAGGCTTTTGCCTCCGTCGATAGCGATATCAGTACCGGTCACAAATCGTGCTTCATCGCTGGCGAGGTAAAGAATTGCCGCCGCAATTTCTTCAACATCGATCATGCGACCTTCTGCCTGTGCCATGGGGCTGGCAGCTATTGTCGCTTTATAAGCGGCGTCAAAGTCACCAGTTGATTCAAGGTCACTGAGCATCATACGCGTGTTACCAACCGGACCTGGGCAAACCGTATTTACGCGGATTTTATCTTTACTGTGGCAAAGAGCCAGACTCTTTGTAAAGGCAATCAAGGCGCCTTTACTGGTACTGTAAACGGGGTCATGAACTCTGGGAAGGATCCCGGCATTACTAGCCAGATTGATGATGGATCCACCCGTCGGTTGCATATAGGGAATGGCATGTTTGCAGCACAGGAAGGCTCCCTTAAGATTGATCCCCATCACGTGATCCCATTCCGCTTCAGAAACATCTGGGATTTGTTTAATCAGACCAACTCCTGCGTTGTTTACAAGGATGTCAAGATTTCCGGAAGGGGACACGGCCTGTTCAATTAAACCGACGACATCTGATTCATCGGTCACATCACATGGGCGTTGGAATATGCCTAGCTCTGCATAAAGCATGTCATTTTCTTCATTGTTGATGAGGTCTCCACAATATACGTCGGCACCGGCTTTGGCCAGTGCGATCGCTGTGGCTCGTCCAATGCCGTAGGAACCCCCCGTAACCACAGCAACTTTCCCTTCCAGATTCATGTGTTCGTACTTTCTAATCGGTGAGTGTGAGCGAGAAATTAGTCTGGGGTGAAGTGAGTTATTGTCCACCCCCTTCAGGGATGGGCCAATTCCAACCACAAGTATAACCGCCATCAACATAGATCGTTTGGCCTGTCAGAAATGCAGAGGCATCGGAAGCTAGAAATAGCGCGGTTCCCACCATGTCCTCTGGAGTTCCTAGTCGGCGCTGAGGTGTATTCGTTTTACCCCACTGCTGCATCTGATCAAGTGACCATAGTTTTTGTGTTAAGTCAGTGAGGATAAACCCCGGGGCTAATCCGTTGACTCGAACCCCGTGCTCACCCCATTCCAGTGCGTGTCCTTTGGTCATATGCCCGAGGGCTGATTTGCTCATGGCATAGGGCAGCACATTCTTAAGCGGACGTAAAGTGTTGAGAGACTCAATGTTAATAATCGCTCCGGACTTTTGTTCGATCATTACCTTGCCTGCGCTACAGGACATTTGATAAGCACCTTTGAGATTAATGTTCATAACAAAGTCATAGTCGTCTTCGGTGATTTCAAGACTTGGTTTTCGTCGATTGACTCCGGCCACGTTTACGAGTGTGTCGAGACGCCCATATTTCTCCAGAACCACTTGAATCAAGGCCTGAATATTGTCTGATTTGGCAACATCACACACGACAGGTATGACTTCGTGCACAGATCCGGCCTCGGTGATTTCGTTGGCAGTTGTGTTCAATGAGTCTGCTTCACGTCCGGTGATAACGGTATGTGCCCCCCGGACCGCGAATCCCTGGGCAATGGCTTTGCCGATTCCACGGCTACCGCCGGAAATAATAACAATCTGGTCGGCGACGGAAAACAAAGGATCGGACATATTGAGTACCTAATGGGATAGTTACATCTAAACAAACAATGCTCGAAACAGACGGATCTGCCTCGAGCATCAGATAGTCGGTATGACTTTTAGGATAGCCTATTTCTGGAATAGTTGGGGGCTACTCAGGCTGGATCCATTAAGAGCAGGGACGGAAGCGCCTGCCGGAATAATCGGTCGCAGGAAATTGATAACATCAGCCTGTTGGCGAATGTCGTCGAATTTCACCGTCATCGCGCTGTGTGTCTTACGTTCGGATAAGTAACTAACTAGCTCATCACGGACATCTTCGATTGATTCGACCACGGGCACCGTGTGCCCGGTACATCTCATGATGATGTATTTTCCACCGACAGCGACGATTCCCGAAAGCTCCCCTTTTTTCAGACGGAATGCCTCTTCTTCGACAATGGGTTGACCACCATGCTTACGAATCGGGGGTACTTTTCCCTGATTAGCGCGGGAAACAGGCTCGATCGAATACTGTTCGGCTAGTTGGCCAAAGAAGTAGTCGTTGGAATTATTGTTGGCAAGATCCCATACCATATTGGCCTGCCGTTGCGTGTTGAGCACAATGGCCATGACCTCCACACGTCGGCCATAGTTGGATTCAAATCCACGTTGCAGGTCTTCTTCAGCGATTTTAGCATCTTCACTAACGAGTTTTTTTAAGGCGGCCGATGGCCAAACAACATCCTTGACATAAATGTCGACGGTGACATCATCTTTGCTTGTGACAGCCTTAAGCCATCCTTTGACGTCAGGTTGCCCTGAATCATCGAGATAGCCACGTGAATCTGCGGCTCGTTTGATCTCGGCCAGAATATCTTGTTGGACGACTTCTTTGTTCTGAGCCGTCAAGGCCAACGAAAGCAGTTTGCGGTTGATTTCACCTTCGAGCACGTCTATCCCGTACCTCGTAATACACTCTTCAGCCAATTCGCGAACGGTGATTTTCTGGCCGTTAAGGATTGCGACAACACCTGGGTGAGATTCTTTCAGACTGGGATCTTCGTATACAGATTGAATTTTAGCTTCGGCTTGAAGTCGTTGGAATATACGACCCGCAGCGGCTTCCAAATTCTGTTCTCGAATCTTATCTCGCAATCGAGCTTCCGCATCCACTTTGAATTGAGGTGCGATGTAGGTCGAGGGGATTCTTTTTTCACACTTCATTAAAATGTACTGATTGGCAATTTTTACCAATTCCGAAATTTCACCTTCTTGGAGGCTAAAGGCCTCCGCCTCCAAGCTTGGGTCACCCACATGCTTGCCGATCGGTGGGATAAGCCCGCGAGCACTGGCGCTGGCCTGATCTTCCGAATGTTCTTTGGCTAGAGAGCCGAATTGTTCCGGTTCCGCTAAAGCCTGCTTGCGTAATTCTGTAATCGTGGTGAGGTCCGAGTGAGCGATGATGCGCACTTTGACTTTTGGGCCGAATTCGGATTCAAATGCCTTCGTCAATTGTTCAGGCGAAACTTCAATTTCCCGCGAGGCAAGTTGTCGCAGGGCAAGATTGATCCACATGTGTTCATTGCGATATTGGTCCGGAGCGATATGACGTTCCTGTTGCAGCATTGTCAGCCACCGATCAACGGACATCCCAAATTTTTTGGCCATGCGTTCAATTTCACGATCCAGTTGTTCCTCACTGATAACGATTTGGTGTTTTTCACAAGCTTGTTTGATAAGCCGCTTGTTAAGGTAACCTTCGAGCGTTTCTTTGCCATAACGATCCAAACAAGCCTGAGCCAGTTCGTTACGAGAAATATTTTCGCCATTAACCTGAGCAACGACTTTCAACTTTTTCGTTTCAGTAACAGAACTTGAAGTTCTCGCCGTAATGGCCGCCTGAGAGACTCGACTCGTAGTGGAGGAAGCTTTAGGTGCTGTCGGGGATTCCTCCGTTTTATTGGTCGTCAGCTTAGGCTCCGGCGTAGTACTTTGAACAGGAGCAGCCGTCTGCGGGGCACGGAATTGCGTTGGCTTTTGTTGCGCTTCAGCTTGTTCCGGAGCAGTCCAGTACAGTCTTGCAACGTAGGTAACGGCCAGTAATCCTATGGCAGTCATACTTAAAATGAACTTTCGCAGTGAGCGAGATTGTTCCGTAAGCTTCAGTTTTTCTTCAGTACCCGTTTGGCTTTCCTTGCCACTCATCGGATGCTCCTTAACCCATCAATTCCATTTGATCGCTAAGGGACTACAATGGCCCCTCCACCCCGGAATTCCAAGCATTATCGGTGTTTCCTGCTCGGATCTAGGCGCGCAAACAGCCCCCCAGGTGCGATGAGTATAGAGGGTAATGGAAAAATGGGTCAAGACAGCTTTCCCACTTCTTTGGAGTCAAAGTTTAGAGAAATCTAAGCTCATCACCTGGTCGTTGGCACTATGGGATGAGGATGATTTTACCGGCAATGGAGCCCTCTTTTCCAAGAGTGTTGTCCTCCTGAAGTTGATGCGCATTGGCTGCCTCTGAAAGAGGTAAAGTACGACTTATTTGAGATTTCAATGTACCATCAGCAAGCCATTGATTGATGTCATTTGCACAGGCCCTTAATTCATCGGCTGATGCCTTGAACATGACAAAGCCAAAGAGTTGAAGACATTTGACATAGAATGGACCAACAGGAAATTCAGGACGAGCATCTCGGCCGGCCATGATCACAATGCGTCCGCGTTCTTTCATGACCGAGACAATCCCTTCGATATTGGGTTCTCGCAATGTTTCCCAAAAGACATCGACGCCTTCGGGAGCTGCTTTCAGTATGGCTTCCAACTCGTTCTCTGTTTTGTAGTTAATCACAGTGTCTGCACCTAACTCACGACATCTTACAGCTTTTTCATTGGAGCCTGCTGTGGCAATAACGCGAGCCCCCGCTCGTTTAGCCATCTGCAAGACCATCGCCCCAACGCCACCAGTACCACCATGCACAAAAATAGTCTCACCGGCCTGTATTTTGGCATCGCGGAATAGCCCTAAGTGTGCCGTGACTCCAACAAGAGAACACGCAGCCGCATCTTCGTCGGAAACGTCATCGGGAGTAGGGTAAAGCCACTCTTCATCAATACTGCAGTATTCGGCAAAGGTGCCCTGGCGACCAAGCAATCCCTGATTTGTTCCCCAAACGCGATCACCAACTTGAAAACGGGTCCCCTTTTCGCCTACAGCCTCGATAGTCCCGGCCAGGTCACAGCCGACCACAAACGGGTTTGGCAAGTCCCAATAATTTGCTCCGTTACGAATGTAAGTGTCGACGGGATTGAGCGAAACAGCACCGATTTTTACCAAAACCTGCCGGCCTGTTGCGACCGGTTTTTCAATGTCTCCGTATTGGATATTTTGGGATGGTCCACATTCGGTGATATAAGCGGCTTTCATCGTCATTGGGTTACCTTCAGTATTGGCTAGGATTGTATTGATGGTTAGATAATAAAGTATTGTACAAAAGAAGAGTGTGCTCGTTTGATGGTTGCGGCTATGGTAGGTCTATTCGCTTTCGAATTGTCTTTTACACTAGTTATTTGATAAACAATGACTGTCGACGCATTCCATTTTTATTTATGAACAGCAGGAAGATTTGACCCATTATGACCTCTATTGATCTCCAACTACTGGTAGGTAGCGTTCGGCAAGCTGGGGCGGAAGGAAAGATTTCAGATTCAGCCGTCGTCAATTTGTGTCACTGGATAACTTCTGCCGAGTATGACAAGTATTTGCCAGCCATAATTACGCATATCCAGAGTGAACGTTGGCAGGAATTAGACAATGCTTTTTGGAAAATTCTAGAATTCGGTACGGGGGGGCGACGTGGGCGAATGTATCCGTTTGGTTCTAATACGATCAATGAACGTACGATTGGTGAAAGTGCCCAGGGTTTGGCAAATTACGTTCAATCTCAATTCGATTCCGAACCGTTGACGTGTGCAATTGCGTATGACACACGTCACCGATCAAGGGAGTTTGCTGAGCTTTGTAGCGGGATCATGGTGGCTAACGGTTTTCATGTTTACATGCTAGATGATTACCGAGCGACGCCTCAATTGTCGTTCCTGATTCGTCAAAAACAATGCCACTGCGGGATCATGGTGACAGCCAGCCATAATCCACCCTCGGACAATGCCGTGAAAGTGTACTGGTCGACAGGAGGGCAGATTTTACCGCCACACGATCAAGCGATCATTCAGCAAGTAATGGAAAATGTAAAAGAGATTAAAGCAGTAACGTTCGAAACGTCAGTTAATGAAGGTCATCTTTCTATTTGTACGGATGAGATCGATGATTCTTTCCAACAAACATTGCTGGCGTTAAGTCAGCCTGGGCCAAAAGAACTGAAGTTGGTTTATTCACCGTTGCACGGTGTTGGTGGCAAGGTAATCCCCGGTTTGCTAAAGGCAGCCGGCTTTGAAGATGTTGTGGTCTTTCCTGACCATGCTCAACCCGATCCGGATTTCACGAATGTGGCGGGACAAGTATCAAATCCGGAGAACTTCGAAGTCTACCAACCCATTATTGAATTCGCCCGGGAACGATCGGCGGATGTTGTCATTGTGACGGATCCGGACGCCGATCGACTGGGCTGCGCGGCACCTTTGAGTTTTAAAGACGATGCAGAATGGAAAGTTTTTAATGGTCATCAGTTGTGTGTGATGTTGGGCGCTTATCGATTAGAGTCACTTCAGCAAGCCGGGCAGCTTACCGATCAAAGCTTTCAGGTTACGACATTGGTAACTACGCGGATGCTCGAGCGAATAGGAGAGAGCTTTGGAGTATCGACTCGAGGAGATTTGTTGGTCGGGTTTAAGTGGATTGCCGGAGCGATTGATGAGGGAGGTCCGGAACACTTTGTTTACGGAACCGAAGAATCTCATGGCTTCATGATTAGCGATTACTGTCGTGACAAAGATGGAGCCGTTGCCTCGATGCTATTGGCAGAATTAGCCGCGCGACTCAAAGCGGATGGTAGAACGCTGCACGATTTTCTCGATTCTTTGTACTGGCAGCACGGATACCATCTGGAAGATCTCCTTACAATCTATATGGAAGGCAGCGAAGGCATGGGGCGCATGATGCGTCTGATGGATTATTTGAGAGCGACTATGCCCGTCAAGCTGGGAGGGTTAAAGGTACAAAGTAAGCGAGATTACTTGACGCATACGATTACTTTTTGTGATGGCCAAAAGAGTGAGTTGGTAGGGCCAACAGACAACTTAATCTTTTTTGATTTGGATCAGGAAGGAAGCTACATAGGTATTAGGCCATCGGGAACGGAACCCAAATTGAAGATTTATCTGTTCACGTATGAACCTGCGGAAAATTTAGCGGATTTGAAACTAACACGTGAAGCAATGAGTATCACGTTGGCTGGTATAGAGTCTGATATCCGGAGGATTGTTGAGCAGATTGCCTGAAAGTGACTAGTTACTAGTGTGGGTTAGATTGAAAAACAAAAATCCAACGAGTCGTACCAGCAAAACATAACCCATCCAAACCAAAGCTCCGCCCAGCATTGCCTGGATTAAACTCTTGCCGGTTAAGAGGTTCATTCCTGTCACGTTGATGATTACCACGATTAACGCACAAAACAAGAATTTGGTGAATAGATCCCCCTGATATTGAAGGCGCTTAGTAAATTCACTTGAAAGAGGGCGCATTACACTTCCTGAAGCCAGGATGTTCAGCACAAAGAAAGGAAAAAGAATAACAGAGATAATGGAACTCAAGATTGCTGGAAGGGATGATTCTGCGAAAATCAGATTAAGTAATGAAAATAAAATACCTGCCGGAATAAGAGCATAAATAATACCGCAAAACAAAATAAAGGCATCTGAAAAAGTATTCACGATGGAAAAGGCAGGCCAATAGGAGATGGACATGTCTCCTGCGCTAGTTTGCCGGAGAATATTCATCAGTGTTGGCAGTCCTGCAAGATTGACGAAGATAAACATCGTCAAAGCGGCAACGAATAAAAGGACTCCTCCCACGGCTTTGATGGAAGATGTGGGTGACTGGAGAGATTCCTGAATATCAAATTCTTCCACGACTTCGGTTTTAAATGCTGGTTTTTTGTCACGGGAAGCCGCTGTGTCAGAATTGGAATTACCCTTAAAGGTATTCAGCGACATGGAAAAAACAGCAGCTGTCAACGCGTAGCCGATGGTTAGCAATGTAATTCGAGCCAGAGTGGTTGGACTAGCAAACAATTGAGTAATTGAATTTAGCCAGTGATTTTTATTTTCATTTGACGCTTGCTCCTGCTGAATCTTTTCGTCTTGTTGCTGCTGAGCTCGTTCAAGTATTTTTCGACTGGCGACATATTCATCACGCTGAATTTTATCCCTCATATCAGGGATTTCGCTTAGGACCTGTTTGGAAGTCGTCGGTGTTTGGGTGTTACTGAGTTCGTCGAGTTCATCACGGATCGCTCTTTTTATAGGTTCAGGCATTTTTGCCGGGGCAACGATCGTATGCATCTTATAACAGTCCGGGCAACTTTTCTGAGTGCCGATGTCTTCAGGAGTTGCCGTAATACCTGTCCCGCAGACATCGCACTCTATCTCCCATTCGACGAATGTTTTGTAAGTGGTTTCCTTCTTAGGGGTGGGTTGGTTCTTGGAAAGTAGGGCGATCCGTGTTTTTCCGCCGATGAACTGATGTGAAGATTTGGCGACCCGTTCTGGTCTTGGAAGAGGGGTTCTTGGTTCAACTGTGACAGGTTGGTTGCATTTTTCACATTGCACGGTTTGTCCAATATCTTGTTGATAGACAATCAGTTGTGCTTGGCAGGCAGGGCAGAGAATTCCCCAGCGAATAACCAATTCATACTCGAATTCTGATGTTGCTTCGATCGTTTCGGCAGGGATGGTATTAATTGGCTGCCAGGGTTGAACTGGAATCGACGGAGCTTCTCCTACGGCTTCAAGTTCAACGATCTCTTCATCCTCTTCAGCCTGACTTTCGGAAAGTACAGGCTCTACGGGTATAGCCTGAATGGGAGACGGGGATGGAACTGTGGGTACAGGTTCGGGCTCTAAAGGAACGGGGAGTGGGATTTCCAGTGCGTCAGGGTTGCCGGTACTAGATTTTTCATTCTCTTTATCCTCTACCGTCTCAATTCCCGGAGCAAGGTCGAATTTATCTACATGATTAGCTGGCGAAGCCTGAGGCAATTGTGTGGTGTCCAATTCAGAATTTGAACTGTTTTTTTGCGTCGTTCTAGTGGGATTTGATTTTTGTGTTGCGAGGGAATTTGGGGACTCTAGCGTCGGGTTCTCGGTGTTAATGTCGGGGACAGGAACGGATTCGAGACATGTTTCACAAAGGATCTTTTGCCCGATTTGCTGCTGAGAGGCATAAAGTGTTTTGCTACAGAGCGGACAGGTCACCATAATGGCGCCGGACTGCGTTTGATTGACCGATGTTTGCGGTCGCGAGGAGGCAGTATTGCCAACGGTCGATGGCAAACGCATCATTTTGCCGCATTCGCTGCAAGGTTGCCGATTTCCCGCAAATTCTGCAGGCAAGTGATGGTGAACACCACAATGCGGGCATTGAAAGTCGAGCATGTTTTCAGACATGAGACATTTCCCCGCGGATAGAGTCAAACTAAGTTACTAATTCGCATGGCTTCCGGTTTTCGCAGCAAGCACAGTCATCGAGGCGTTTGATTCTAAGCATCTTCCATTACTTCGGATTCTCTGATTTTTGCAGCATCGTTGACCTTATCTTCATAGTTGTTAGTCAACTTCTGAATTTCATCTTTGAGTGAATCCCGGTCGTCCTCGGTGAGACCTTTATCTTTTTCGCCCTGATCCGCGGCTTTGTTACCGTCACGACGTACATTGCGAATGGAGACTTTTGTCTCCTCGGCCAATTCTTTAATACGGGTGACCATCTTTTTACGGACTTCCCCAGAGAGAGCTGGAACGTTGATTCGAATCACACGTCCATCACCCTGAGGGTTGTATCCCAGATCACTAGCAACGATGGCTTTTTCGATATCTTTGATCACACTTGGGTCGTAAGGGCGAATCACAATCTGTTGTGGTTCCGGGCAACCGACGTTGGCGAGTTGTTTGAGAGGAGTTTGTGAGCCGTAGCATTCGACTCTGATCGAGTCCACCAAGCCGGGGTTAGCCCGACCGGTTCGGATACCTGCGAGATTATTTCGCAGGTGCTCCAGGGCTTTGTCCATTCTCTCTTCGGTATCTAATAGTATTTCGTCGTACATCGTATTTTTCGGCTATCTATCTATGTTTGAGTCTGTATGGATTCGGTACAACAATTATCAGCGTTTCAAAGTGCCATGTAAAGTTTAACCAATATAAGTACCAAGCTTTTCCCCCTGAACGGCCCGTTCAATGTTTCCATTGACCTTGTAATTGAATACCAGAATAGGCATTTTGTTTTCCATGCAGTGCGTAATTGCTGTGCTGTCCATGACCTGAAGCCCCTGATTACGCACTGTTTCAAAACTCAGTTCCGGATAGAACACCGCATGTGGATTTTTTTCCGGATCCTCACTGTAAACGCCATCCACGCGAGTTGCTTTGAGGAGGATGTCTGCTTCGAGTTCGAGTGCTCGCTGAGCCGCGGCGGTATCGGTTGTTACAAACGGGCTTCCGATTCCAGCTGCTATGATGACGACCCGCCCCTTTTCTAAGTGTCTTTTCGCCCGACGGCGGATGTAAGGTTCTGCCACTCCATCCATACGAATGGCAGACATCACCCGTGTTTGTGAACCCAATGATTCCAGGGCATCCTGCAGAGCTAGGGCATTAATGACGGTAGCCAGCATCCCCATGTAGTGAGCCGTGGCTTCTTGAATACTAACATTTTTCTCTTTGAATTGAGCTCCACGCAGGATGTTACCGCCTCCACAGACGATGGCAATTTCACATCCCAGTCGCCCGGCCTGACTGATTTGACGCGAGATTCCCGCTACTTCTTCCATATTGATTCCCCGTTCACCTGCTCGGGCGAGACTTTCTCCGGAGAGTTTTAGAACGACACGTCTATATTTAGGCGAAAGGGTATTTTCTTGGTCTGACATCCGTGGGGCCTTGTAACTTTATGGGAGATTGCGAATTCCGCTAGGGAACTATAAAAAGCTCATCGCAAAAAGTAAGCCCCGATTTTACTCGGGGCTTATTTTTTGTGCGAACACTTATGAATTATTCTTCAGAATCTTCTGTATCATCGCCGAGTTCCCAGTGAACGAATTGCTTCAGAGTTAAACCCGTCGTCGCAGCATATTCTCCAACGGATTCTTTGTTCTCAGCCTTAACGTATTCCTGAGAAGTCAAAACTCTTTCAGCAAAAAAGTTCCGCATGCGACCTTCGACCATCTTATCAACAATGTTCTCTGGTTTTCCTTCAGCTAAAGCCGCTTCTCGAAGGATGTTACGTTCGTTGTCAACAACATCGGATGGTAAATCTTCCGGACTTAGACCGGCAGGACGCATCGCAGCGATATGTTGGCTGATACCGCGCGCGGCTTCATCATCACTTCCGTCAGCGGCTAATAAGACTCCAGAAACCGTACCTGCGTTGTGACTGTATCCACCGCAGCCTCCCTCCAGGCGAATCATTCTACCAATATTGAACACTTCGCGGATGCGATTGAACAAATCGTTCTTTACATCTCCAAGAGTTGCTTCTGGCTGACTTGGACTTCCCAGAGCTAACAGGGAATCTGCATCTGAAATGCTTGGGTTATTAGCCAACACCTCAGCCAGATCGTTGGCGTACTGAATGAATTCTTCGTTGGTGGTGACAGGTGCACTTTCGCACTTAAGCTCCACCATGGCACCAGCGTCCTTATCCAGGCCAATATAAAGTCCAAAGCGACCAAAAGCGGTCGCCCTTCCGGCTCGTTTTTCGAATACCTGAGCACCCCGTTCGCGCAACCACTGCACGGCAGCTTCCTGGTCTCCATCGCATTCAGTAAGAGCCTTCTTGCAATCCATCATTGGAAGGCCGGTTTTTTCTCGAAGTTCTTTAACTGCGGCGGCAGTAACTGCCATGACAGATCTCCTTCAAAAGTAATTGGTAAACTTTGTGATTGTATTAAAAACTCCTGCTTAAATCGGTCATTTCACAAGACCGTTTGTTTTAAGAATTAAGCGGGAGTTGACGTAAGGTTTGCAAAAACTGGAACGAGTCTCCGATAAAGACACATCCCATATTCTGGAAATTACTCTTCAGCGGGTGCTTCAGGAGTAGCTTCTTCGGCGGGTGCTTCAGGAGTAGCTTCTTCAACACTTGCTTCTTCAGCGGGTGCTTCAGGAGTAGCTTCTTCAACACTTGCTTCTTCAGCGGGTGCTTCAGGAGAAGCTTCTTCGGCAGGTGCTTCTGCAGCAGGTTGAAC
>PAAT01000049.1 GCA_002698965.1 Rhodopirellula sp.
ATGCCCATCAACATCGAACGGCCAAGAATCTGGCCAAACTCCAGTAATAAGGGACCAATCGCAAGTTGAACTCGTGAAAAACAAAATGCCAGATAAGGCACTGTGAAGACCATCAAAACGACCGAGTAGCTCACTGCCACCGCCACACTAAAAGCATCGTGAACGGATAAGTCTGGCCCAAATTCGAACTGGCTGGCAAACCAATAGGCTGCCGCATAACCCTGGGCTTGAATCAGGAAGAGCATCGAGGCTGCTGCTAACAATCGACCCGTCTGACCGACCGAGGCCAGGAGACTGCCGGAAATATTAATTAGCCCATGAACACAGATCGCGGGAGCCAAAGCGAGTAACATTACTGCAGCCTCATCCCAGCCAGGGCCGCTAATCAAACTTACGACATCGGTACTTACCACGGCCAATCCTACGCCCGCCGGAATCAGCAAGATTGCTGTAAACCGATAAAAACTGATCGCAATACGAGAGAAATCTTTGGGATTATTTCTGGCTCGTGACAAGGACGGTAACATCACACTGGTTACGGGATCCGTCACAAAATAAACCGGCTTCATCATTAGATTGTACATTGCTGTGTACATTCCCAATAACCGCTGGCCGGTCTGTGTCCCGCCCAAGACGAATGCCAACAAAACCTTGTCCATATTCTGGCCGGTATAAAAAATCAAACGACTCAAAGAGTAGTTGCCGCCAAAGCTTAGAAGGTGCTTTATATCGGTCTTTACCAACCCGCCGGGACGCCATCGGCCAAAGTACCAATACCCTAATGTATTCATGGACAACTGGACGTATTCCATTGCGATCAAGGCCCAAACACCAAACTCGAGAACATCTGCCTGCAATTGAACAGCTACCAATACCGCTACCGCAACCGCGGCGATCTGGCTAACTAATCGAATGCCCGCGATTTTTCCTAGCTTTAGCTCTCGCTGCTGGCAAGCCAAATGAGTTAATCCGAACGACTCAGCAAGCGTCGTTCCAGCAAAAGCCCAGCTAACCCAAACGAGTTCAGGAACCTGATAAATCCTACTGAACAAATGGCCTAAACCACCGGTCAGTAATGCGGCGCCAGCGCCTAACAGCACTGTGAGATAAAACACGGCGGATCTCTCGTTGTCCGATATTTTTTTAGTTTGAACTGCGGCCATCCGCATCGCTTTGGCCGGCATCCGAGGTAACATGAGTAGCGGGATCACCATACCATAGAGCCCAAATGGTTCGGGACCGAGTAAACGATAAAGAGCAGTTGCCGCGCCCATCCCCACAATCTGCCGCGCAATCTGCAGTATTAATACCTTGCGCGTTTCCCGCCGCACTAGTTTGGGGTTCGCTGCTCTCGAGGGCTTCGCATCACTTTGTGGGTTATCCACCATTTTTTAGTACCGGGTCTCTCTGCATACCTACTAATTACCCGAACAGGCCATACCAAAAAATACAACGCAAAGCGCTAACTCCATCTTTCCAACCAATCTTCTTACCTTCGTCGTAAGACCGTCTTTGATAACTAATGGGGCGTTCAAAAAACCGCGTACCATTCTGTTTAGATCGCCTTGCCAGCTTGGCTGTCATTTCAATTTCAATACCAAAACGATTCTCTTTCAACCCCGGTGCAATCTCCTGAATCAGCGAACGACGAAACAACTTATAACACGTTTCCACATCCGTAAATCTAAGTCGCGTTACAAGGTTGCAAAGCCAGGTAATAAAACCATTGACAGCCATATGCCAGGCCGGAGATTCTGCTTTCTCTTTGATTTGAAACCGGGAGCCGTACACGATATCCGCGCGATCTTCGATAATAGGTTGTAGCAAGTATCGGAATTCATTCGGATCATATTCCAGATCAGCGTCCTGAATGACAATGACATCACCAGTTGCTTCCTGGAATCCTGTCCGCACCGCAGCGCCCTTCCCTTTATTCTCTTCGTGGAACACAATCTTCAAATCCGCGTCTTGTTGCATCCTCTCAAGCAACTCTCTTGTGCCATCTGTACTACCGTCATCGACTAAAACCATCTCAAGATTCAAGCCTATTGAACGAACCTTCCGAACCACTTCCTCGAGCGTTTTTACTTCGTTATAAATCGGAATCACCACCGACAATTTAAACGTATTGGGCATCACATAAATCCCGGCACGATGACACAAGTCACTTCCGAGCTTCTTCACAAGCTCGTCATAGTTTTCAGAAATTGGATCACCCTCTGCCGACTCATTGACAACTTCGGCGAGCGCTTCCGACAGGCTACTTTTTTCCGTGTCAGTTAATGAATCAGATTGGAAGGGAGGTCGCATCGAAGCTATCAATTCACGCAGGAACAGAAGGTAATTCGTCAAGAAACATTATCGGGAGGGTGGCTATAATCCGAGAAGAGTACCAAAGAATGAGAGGTCTCGGCCATACGAATTTTCAAAACAGGTGTCAACGCACTGACCAAAATCGAAGCAAAAAAATGTCGAAAAAGAATACTTGGAAAATTGATTACTGCTTCCTTGACATTTTCTTAACGTTCGTAAAAATGGCTCCTGTTGTTTGAAACCAACATTGGTTCGTCGCGAAGTTCTTTCCGAATTTTGCTTTGAAACGACGGAGGTCTGCTTGATCCTTATCACCATGAAGCCGACCTTAGCGTTACATATTTTTCTTCGAAAAAAGACCACTATTTTTGCGCTCCCGGTGCGCGCTGAATGCTGTTCTTTTTCCAAAGGGAAATAAGGCAAATTCCGAGAGCGTCTTCCTGAAATCCGCTTGGTTCGAACAACGTACCCAACATTGGGATATTTGTGTTTTTAACTCATAAATACAGCAAAGCCTTGGGGAGCGACGACTGATCGGAGCGACAGTCGACGGCATATGCCGTGGCTCGGAGGTCCTCCCTAATGCTTTCTTTTTTGGCATTGCCGCGCAAGGATCGTGCGGAACAGCCAACGGCGGTGAGATGCAAACCGGACTTCGTCTCCCGCCATTTTTTATGCGCTGAAACACCTTCTTGTTCGGTCTTAGTTCGAAAAAATATTAGAATCGAATGATAACTTTGCTGCATTTTTCTTCCTGAGGCGGATTGCCTGACATGGCTGAGCCAAAAAAAAGTTTGCTCTCTCTGGGCTCGAACCTTGGTAAACGTAAAAAAAACTTAGACGCTGCCGTGGATAAAATACAGCAAACGGCCGGTGTCGTCGCCGTTCGTGTTAGCCGTTATCGCGAATCAAAACCTGTTGGTGGACGCAAAGGTCAGGACGTATTTCTCAACGCGGTCGTCGAAATTTCGACAACACTAACTGCCGATTCCTTGCTCGTCAATCTTCAAAGAATTGAATTCGAGCTTGGCCGTGTACGCCATCTACGCTGGGATCCTCGCACGATTGATATCGATATTCTTACATTCGAGGATGCGATCATCAGTTCATCAAAGCTGACGCTACCCCATCCCCGAATGACGCTTCGACGGTTTGTATTGGAACCTTTGTGCGATCTAGTCAGCCATCAAAGACATCCGGAAACCGGGTGGACCTATCAAAGTCATCTTGATCATCTTGAGCAAGCCGGAAACTATGCATTGACTATTAATCTGTCTGATCAATCGGCAGTAAACGCTTTCATAGAACTAAATCGCTGCGACTCAACACTCGTGACCCAATCTTTACCTGTTTCACGTTCTGCTGCCGACTTAGCCGAAACGTTTGACCTTCTTAAGACATGGAGCGCCAGTAGCTCTTTTGTGCTCTGCGATTTTGCTCCCCGAGAATGTTTACTAAAAGAGAAGGATTTCCTCGCTGCGATAGAACGGCATGAAAAGACAATCCTGACACCGAGACTACTCGTAATTCTGACCGACAACATTCATAATGAGTCGCGGCAGCAGGTGCTAAGGAAACTAATGCCTAGCGGTACCGTTACCCCGTGGTTATTCGTGGACATCACCAACGAAGATGTCCTGCTTCAAGAATTCTCTGCGCTCGCGACCTGTCATCTTTAACCTCGAGAATAAACAACAGCCCCATGGCACCCGTCATCATTTCCGATCCCTCTCAAATGCTCGCGCTGGTTGAAGACCAAAAACGTGTCGGCAAACGTGTCGGACTGGTTCCAACAATGGGAGCCTTACACGCAGGCCACTTGAGTTTAGTTGAACGGGCCACCAATCATACTGATTTCACCGTTGTCACCATCTTTGTCAATCCAACTCAGTTTGGTCCAAATGAGGATCTCGATAAGTACCCCCGCAATCTACAACAGGATCTACGACTGCTTAGCGCTTGTAACGTGGATGTGATCTTTACGCCGACAGTGGAAGCTATGTACCCAACCGGTGCCAGCACCAGAATTGTGCCGCCTGAAGTAGCCCGGCCATTGGAAGGTGAAATACGCCCAAAGCATTTTGAAGGCGTTGCCACTATCGTCCTCAAGCTGTTTCATCTGATACCTGCTGATATTGGCTTCTTTGGCCAAAAAGACTATCAGCAAACCCGTGTTATCGGGCAGATGGTTGAGGACTTAAACATCCCCATTGAAGTACAAGTTTGTCCCATTATCCGAGAGGATGATGGATTGGCCTTAAGCAGTCGTAATGCATATCTCTCCGACACAGAGCGTCTTCAGGCTGTCGCTCTATCTAAGGCTTTATTTTGTATCCAGAGGATGGTGCAAGAAGGAGAACGAAATAGCAATGCCTTGCTAGAAACAGCGAAACAAACACTTGCTGATGCGTCAATCGGCCAGATAGATTATGTTGCACTTGTCGATAAACATGATCTTTCCCCTGTCCAACGGGTGGATAGCAAGACAATTGCTGTCGCTGCCGTTTACGTGGGGAAAACGAGACTCATCGACAATGTTTTCTTAAGCTAAATACCTCTGCCACGATGTAGCCTGGTATGCAACAAACTTTAATCACCCTCCCTCACGAAATTGCCGGCCTGTCAATATTTGGTTTTGGATGGGTATTGATTTGCTGGGCTATCTTTGGCGGCGTGTGGCTCACTCATTTCTACATGCAATCTGCCCAACGCAAGGAGGAAGGCGTAGGCCATCCGTTAGTGCCTATTCTAATAATTGGGGTGATCATTGCTTTTATCATCCCCTTTATCGAGCCTCAAGATTCAGAGGGCCCAACCGGCATCCAAATTCGGGGCTATGGATTTTTTGTGCTCATGGGAGTATCGGGAGGCATTTTGATCGCCTCTATACAAGCCCGACGACAAGGGGTTCATCCCGACGTTGTCTTTACGATGACCCTATTCCTATTTCTTGGCGGAGTTCTGGGAGGTCGGCTCTGGTACGTCGTCCAGAAGTGGACAGAGTTTGCAATTATTGACCGCGGCGGTAACATCGCGTGGGGCGACACACTACCGAAAATCCTAAAATTCACCGAAGGAGGTCTCGTCGTTTACGGTGCCTTTGTTGGCGGATTGATTGGATGTTCCATTTTTCTCTTTCGTCGCAAACTTCCAAAACTCGCCACACTAGACTTGATCGCACCAGCACTGGCCCTCGGCATGTTCTTCGGGCGACTAGGCTGCTTCATGAACGGATGTTGTTATGGCGGCTTATGTACGGACGACTTATGGGGAGTCCAATTCCCCATTGGTAGTCCACCTTACATGCGGCATCTTGACCAAGGCCTGTTATTTGACCGACCTCTCAAACAAAGAGGTATCGAAGCGGACTTTGATTATCGATCGAACTACTTATGGAAAGGGAGAATCACAGCTGTTCAGCCTGATTCGCTTGGCCAAGCCGGTGGTCTTCACCAAGGTGATACCATCAATATAGAAATGCGTTTAGTAGATGGCGCATTTAGCGAGTACTACGAAAAGGGGCTATTTGGAGAAACTGCCTTCCTGCTGAAAAACGGGGGCAGAGTGTTGGACAACTTGACAGTGAAGGAGATGCCGGCTCGTTCACTTAAAGTCTATCCAGCCCAGGTCTATAGCAGCATTAATGGTGGATTACTTTGCTTATTGTTGTGGGCTTACTTCCCTTACCGAAAGCGGGACGGTCAAATCCTGGCTTTGGTATTCATCTTTTACCCTATTTCACGCTTTTTACTTGAATGGGTTCGTTCTGACGAATTGGGCCAATTGGGTACCCAACTAACTATCTCTCAACTATTCAGCGTGCTGACGGTACTATTTGGCATCGGATTGTGGACATATACAACAATAAGAAAACAACCACTAGCCTATCCTTCCAGGAGCTCCCTCGAGTTAGCCAAACCTTCGGACACATAATTTGACTTCTTTGAAATAGGATACAAAGATGGTTATTACTCTAATTTGTTGATGTAAGAGCGACCGGTTTTTCATTTTTCGGGAACTTTTGCATCCCTTTAAGGCATCAAACAAGTACAGCGACCGTGTCTCAAGACGAACATGACCTAATTCGAAGCATTTTGGCAGGATCGAGCGAAGCCTTTGAGCGGCTCATTTCTCCCTATAGTGATCGATTGTTCAATACGCTTGCTCATATTTTGAGAAATGCGGAAGCTGCCGAAGATGTGCTACAGGATGCATTGTTGCAGGCTTTCGTAAAGCTCAACACTTATCAGGGTAAGAGCTCTTTCTACACCTGGCTGTATCGTATCGCTGTCAATCTGGCCTTTAGTTACCGGCGACGGGAACGACCAACCATTTCCATGGATAGCCAAAAACGCGAACATGGCGAAGAACCTCATTCCACACTGGAAGCTGTGGATGCGGAAAGCCTGCGCATGGAACGCGCGGAAATACTGCACTTAGCGATCGGCGAATTGACTGAAGAATTCCGGACTGTGATTATCCTGCGTGAAATCGAAGGCTGCGACTATGAAACCATCGGAGATATTTTGGCTATCAGTCCAGGGACCGTACGCAGTCGTATTCATCGAGGTCGACTTCAGCTTCGGGAAAAACTTATTCCTCTGTTTAAACAGAATTCACCAGCGACATGAGTGAAATCAACGAAGAACTAATTAGTGCTTATCTTGACCATGAACTCTCGACAGAAGAGCGGGAGTTGGTGGAAGCTGCACTTGCGCACGACCCTAAACTGCGCCAGCTCAAAGATGAGCTTGAAATGCTGCAGGAGGACTTTGGATTACTCCCGGTCTATCACGCCTTGGACATCCAACAAGTTATTCGCAAAGCCGCCAACCAGCCAACTGTCCAGCTCACGCCAAAAATATCTACCAACCGCGGGTCTAGCCCCTCGAATAAAAAACGTTGGTTATCGGCCGGTGTCGGAATCGCCGCCTGTTTGCTGCTGGCCGTCACCTTGATAAATCAGCCCAGCGATACTGAGCCGCTGGCGATGAGCGATAGTGTGTCATCACCGCCAGCAGAAATGAATGCCCCTCTGAAGAACCCTCTTGTTAGCCGTCAGATGACAATGGAACTAGAAGAAGATGGCGCAATGGGTGGCTTGGCAATACAAGAGGCTGCTGAAATGGAGGATGCAATATCAAGCGAGGTCTCTGGTCCGCCTAAAAATGATAATGCAAACGCAGGAGTAAAGGTTTTTTCCGCTCCGCTTCAGAACAAAGCCGACCAAACCATTCGAATCACTGTCGAACAAAAACAACTAGTGCGGTTATTGGCTACGATCGAGCCGACCTCCAAAAAAAGTTCGGTGGCAAACGGTGGTGTACCGGAGCTTGCTCAAGCACGAAAGTCCAATGCAGTGAACGAGGTGAATCAGCCTAAAGAATTGATGCTGGATTTCGATGAAGGCTTAGTAGACCTCGCATATGCTATGGAATGTACTCCAGAAGAACTTGTCAGCCTGATGGCAGAACTTCAAAATGCAAAATATTTGCCTAGCTCAGAAAATGCAGATGCTGTGACAAATAAAAAAACAAGAGATCACTACAAGGACCAAGTTAAAAATAAACAAAGTGGTAAGCTGCAAGTGTTATTTTTAATCACCGTAAAGCCAGATCTGGAATCCGATCCCAAGTAACTTCTCAGACGTTGTCCTCCTCTTCACGACCAGTTCTCGATTGTCGACAGGTTTTCCCCAACGAAGTCGCCCGATGCAATATCTTGTTTAACGCTATTTTTATAGCGTTAAACAACTCCTTTTTGAGAACTGCTTTTACTTTCTTTTTCAAATGCTAATCTTATCTCTTCTTAAGACGAAAAATCACCCCATTAAACATTAGCGATTCAGGAAGATAAACGCATGATGCAAGGCGATTTGTTTAATAATGGCGACCAGAACGAGTTAAATAGTGACGCCGCTGACCTCGGACATCCTGATTTTCAGAGCGAGGAGCCTGAGACTTCGGAATTGAAATCTGATTCTTCTTTTCCGGCAGAATCAAACGATGCCGACAGCGCCCGCGAAGCTTTAGACTCGGAAGAGGTTCTTGAGGCATCTGTTGAAGAAGTGTCCTCTATCGACACTGCCGTGCTACAAGTGGAAGATGAGTTCGATCCCGAACTTGTTCACTTGACTTCAGAACCTTTTATTAACCAATGGGAAACGCTAGTAAGCCAGACCAACTGGCAAAAGGGTGAGATCATTCATCAATGGCGTGCAGCGCTGATTGACGCTGGTGCTCCGCTACAGGAATACTCGGACGAAGCCTGGGCAAAGCACTTCAATGGCACTGTCAGTGGTCAGCACGTCGGTCGTTTACGCCGGGTGTTTCAACGCTTTGGCGATAGCTACCAGGAGTTTGATCATTTGTCTTGGACCCATTTTCAGGCCGCCATTGACTGGTCGGATGCTGAGATGTGGTTAGAGGGTGCTCTGCAAAATAAATGGTCTGTCTCTTCCATGCGGGAACAGCGCTGGGAAGCGATGGGGGGAGCACCTAGCGAAAAGCCAGATGACAAGGATGTCATCTACGCTGAGCTAGATGAAGATATCGCCACACTTTCTTTGGAAGAGCCGCCAATTAAAAATGACTATGCCCCTGGCGACGGCACAATTCGTGGGGAATATGACGAAGCGAATGCCGGACCTAATTATGCCTCTGGCCCCGACTTTGGTGACGGTGACTCTTATGGAATTCCAGCCAACAACACCATCGAAGCTGCTCCGCGTGAAATGGATACTTCCATTCTTACGGCTGCTGGTGAAGGCATTCGTCCTTTTGAAAACCTTAAAGAACTACCATCCGACCTTCAGAACACGTTGGATGAATTTAAGCTTGCTATCTTGCGTCATAAAGCCACTGGCTGGCAAGAAGTGGAAGCCGCACAGGTTACTGGTCATTTGTATGCTTTGATCCAAATGATCGAGCTGCCAAGCGAACAAGCTGTTGTGGCCGTCAACGCAACCAAAGCGAACGAGGAAACCGGTCCCGAAATCGATCCCGAAGACGACGTCGCTCCATTCTAAGATCTTGCCAAAGGGACTCGCGATGCCATTCACTGTTCGAAAAATGACAGTCGCTGACCGCCACGAAGTTTCTGAACTCATTTATATTTCGATTAACCATTGGTATCAAACGCATGGATGTCCCCCGATCTTCACGGACGGCCCATCCAGTTGTAATGTGTTTTTTGATGTCTACGAAACGCTTGACCCCGGCTGCGGAATCGTAGTAGAGCATGATGAAACAGGCAAATTGATGGCCTCTTGCTTTTATCACCCTCGGGAGCATCATGTGTCGCTGGGAATTATGACCGCACACCCCAACCACTTTGGTAGCGGTGCGGGCAAGGCACTGCTCCAGCACATCATTGATTATTCAGAGGGACAAAACAAACCACTGCGTCTAACCCAAAGTGCGATCAATGTAGACTCGTTCTCCCTCTACAATAAAGCTGGCTTTGTCCCACGCCATGCCTATCAGGACATGTTTCTTGAAATCCCCAAAGATGGCTTGACTCAGCGGCCAGAGGGGCTGAAATATGTTCGTGCGGCAACTAATGATGACATCGCTCAAATGTCGCAGCTTGAGTATCAGATCGCCAAAATCACTCGCGATAAAGATTACCAATTCTTAATCGACAATCAGGATGGGCTTTGGAGCATCTCGGTTTATGTGTGCCCGCAAACAAGTAAAATCATCGGGTTTCTAGGTTCCTGTGCACATCCTGCTACAAATCTGGTGGGTCCGGGTGTAGCTATTAATGATGATGTTGCCATCGCTTTATTAGCTCACCAACTTAACCAGCATGCCGGACGAACACCCGTGTTTTTACTTCCCGTCGAGTCTGAAAGATTAGTAAGAACGGCTTATGACTGGGGAGCACGCAACTGCGAAATGCATTTCTGCCAGGTATACGGGGATTACCATCCGTTTGAAGGTGTGAACATTCCAACCTTTATGCCTGAGACGGGTTAATCAAATCGGCCGGGCTTAAAAGTCATATTCCATGCCAACGTAGGTACCATGCAGCAGGATACTGCCATTGGTGTGAACAGATGGACTCTCTGCGAGATCAGCAAGATCTTGTGAAAGTTGATTGGTCGTCAGCGATAGACCAGTAACTCCAACCATGCGGTAGCCCGATATTAGACGGAAACGATCAGACCAATGATAGGTAAACCCAACATCGAGTTGGCCTAACGTGGCGACATCACTAGTATCCAACGCATGATTCAGCTGTTGCGTTGAGGCATCTGAACCTGAATACACAAATCCATTCGTTCCCTGAAAACGCATTTGATGGTCAATCGAATTAACAAAAACTCCAAACTTTACTCCAGCATGAATCTCAAGCTGTTGTTGAGGCTGCCAGTTTAAGAGTGCTCCAGCCTGCAGTCCTAGTAGGTGGTTATCGTCCTGACCGACAAATGAGAAGTCATCCATTTGCATTGCCAGGTCTTCACTTGCTTTGAAGTAGCGCAAGCCTGCCAAGTATTCCAGCGTCACTTGTTCGCCTCTGGCAGTTCCACCCCAGTTCAATTCCAAGTTGTGGTATTGGAAGTCTCGTTGCAGTGAAACCTGACTGACCTGAAGTTGATTCGCGAGAGGATCGCCGTTGCTTCCATAGTTCAGCCGGGAAATATCAAGCGTCGTCTGAATACCGGATGACACATCTTCGATGGTGGTGGAATCGCCGGATGTAAATAATCCCCAGTACACAAGTTCACCACGGGTTTGATCCGGTAGTGCCTTACGAAGCGTTGCTTCAAAACCACCTGCGGTATCTAAATCGGCATCCTGAGTGGTTATCCGTTGGCCGCCTGATCCCTGAGCAAGCGGCTGAATGGGATTGTTGTCTTTATTCATGACGAGTCCGCGGACATAGAAATCTAGCTTGGGACGAACTGCTTGTTGTTTCTGGTTTTTGTTTTGATAGAAACGAGCTTCATTCTGGCTCGTGTTTAATCGTTGTTGATATTGGCGATTCCCTGTCCACTGCCAACGCGGACCCGCTATTCCGTTATAAATTGGACTTGGTAAAGGCGCCATAGAACGTGGTGGTGCGGTGGTTTCTGAAGGAGAGAGCTGAGCTGGTGATTGATAGACCCGCCCGGCATTAGAATTCTCCAGCGATGCAAAGTTACTGGACTGTCGTGTTCGTGCTATCCAGTGTGGTGCCAAAGAGAGCGGCTGGGCCGGTTCACGATAGGGATCGAAAAGCGTCGGCTCGTGCTCTGAAATGGTTTCACCAGCAAGCGGTGCAGCCATTACTGCGAACAGCAAGAATAACGCTTTGGGAAATTGCCGCATTTTGTTTGACGATCCAAATATAAAGAAAAATCGCCAGGACTGTAAAAAGTCCTGGCTAACAAAAAAGCGATGATGCGTCTGGTAGGGGGAGTTGGCTTTGTTTGCTGAAGTATGAAATCGGCGTTAAGAAACCGTCTCGATTGGCTGAAACCGCCAACAAAATCGAGGTTCACTAAATGCCCTCGTTACAATCGTTACGGCCTGAATTACATGTATCACACAATGTGCAGATCAGAACTATCCGATGCAACCGTCATAATCCGCGCAACCTGTAGCTTCGTTGAAGTGGCAGCCCATCTACAGGGCTAACCCCTTCATTTATGGAAGCTGCCTGATTTGCGCTCATTCACAATCGGGCCCTGCAGGGTTATATTTAAAGAGAGTAACAAACCTATTTTATTGCTGTTTACGCTTCCATTAGGAGATTTACTATCGTGGCTGACAAATTCGATGTTTACCGTGAGGCCTTAGTCATGGAAGAAGATACCGTATGGCCTGACGATGTGGACGTTGCTGATAAAGCGATAATTCATCGAGCGCTGCACGACAGTGCGGATCAGTGCATGGCTATCGAGTATGTACGAACTCATACCGGGTTTTGCCGTAAAATTACGGCTTCCGCTGAAGACATTCAGCGGGTGGGTTAAGCTCACTTTTCTAACGAAGGCAGAGGCTACTTTGACTGTTGAATCCACCACCGTCCATGTTGGACTGGCTGAACGCAGTTACGATATCCACATTGGTTCGGACAACCTTTCGGCCATTGGCGAATTAGTCCATGGACTCGGAAACGTGTCCCATGCCGTGATCATCACTGACTCAAATGTTCGGGAGCTTTACGGAGAAACCGTTCTTAAGTCTCTTACTTCGCACAATCTTCAAGTCGATATCATGACTGTGCCCGCTGGCGAATCGAGTAAGTCGGTGGGCATTCTAGAAGAACTCTGGCGGCAAATGCTTTCACTTGGTGCGGATCGTAAAACCGTCGTGGTTGCTCTGGGAGGTGGTGTCGTCGGGGATCTAGCCGGATTCGTTGCTGCGAGTTACGGACGAGGTGTTCGCTTTGTACAGATTCCGACCACCTTGCTAGCCACCGTTGACAGCAGTGTTGGCGGAAAAGTTGGTATCAATCTGCCCGGTGCTAAAAACATGGTCGGCGCCTTCTGGCAACCTCAGGCTGTCCTGATAGACGTTGACGTCCTCCAGAGCCTTCCAGCTCGTGACTACTATGCCGGGTTGGCTGAAGTTGTCAAATATGGCGTGATTCAGGACGAAGATTTCTTCAACCGGTTGGAAAACAATGTTGGGTTGATTCTAGAGCGCGATGCTGAATTTATGCGGGATGTCATTGCTCGCTGCTGCGAATTAAAAGCATACGTTGTCGAAAATGACGAGCGTGAAACGACAGGGCTCCGTGCGATTCTGAACTATGGGCACACCTTCTGTCATGCCATTGAAGCATGTGCTGGCTATGGAACTTTTATGCACGGTGAGGCGGTTGCGATCGGAATGCTCTGTGCTTCTCGCCTTGCTGAAGCGTTAGGGCGGATTACTTCTGAAGACACAGCCCGCCAACACGACTTGCTTGTACAGTTCCATCTGCCTACCACCCTGCCACAGGACCTTGAACGGGAGCCGATGGTCGAAGCAATGAAACGGGACAAAAAGGCAGAGCATGGTAAAATACGGTTTATCCTTCCTAGTCGAATTGGGCATGTCGAATTGGTCGACAATGTTGACGAAGCACTTGCTTTGGCAGCATTTAGTTAAGAAGTCGTAGGTTTATAAATCGATGAGAAAGCTACACACCTTTGCAGAGGAAGCCTTAGCCAGCCGGTTTACTGCTGTCCTGACAGTCAACAAAATCGAAGCTGAAGTACTACGCAACAAGGAAAATGGCTGGGATCTTTGGATTATTGATGAGGACGCTTTAAAGACGGCTGATGAACTCCTTGATCGTTTTCAATACAACCCACATGCTGACGAATTTGAGAACGCCTTTACTCAGGCGAAGAAAATCCATGAACAGCTTCGGCAGGAAAAAGCCGATCGCATAAAACGTGCCAAAACGATCCAGGTCCGGACTCAATTCCGTGATCCCCAAAGTATGGCCATGGCCATGCGGCGGAAAAATACATTTACTCGTAAAATCATCATGCTTTGTGCCGTCGTTTTTGGGGCAAGCCTCGTACTCGATAAGACGAATGACCCGAACGGAGGCGGTAACTTTGTTCGCAACGCTCTGGTCACCAATTGGTCCAATACAAGACCAGGTAAACTGGTCGATGGGGAACTGGTCGAATATTCTGACGTAGAGCGTAATTTCCAACATATTGGCAAGGGTCAATTCTGGCGATTGATCACACCTGTCTTTGTTCATGGAACGGGTCAGGAATTCTTGTTCGACTTCCTCCATATTTTCTTCAATATGTACTGGATGTATTGGCTCGGGACGCGGCTGGAAGTCCAATTCGGCCTGAAGGCATATCTTGGGCTCTTTTTAGTTTCCGGGATAGTGAGCATTCTAGTGCCATTGTTAACGCCAAATACTGGTCTGCTCGGCATTCGCGGACTTGGCGGAGGTCCTGTCGTGGGGATGTCAGGTGTTGTCTACGGGATTGTCGGATTTGGCTGGTGCAAAATGAAGATGAAGCCATCGGTGGGCGTGCTCGTTACACCATTTGTGCTGATATTTGCGGTGGGCTGGATGTTGATGGGTATTGCCGCTGGAAGCGCCTCTCAGGAGGCGGGCTTTATCAATAGCATAAGTCACCTCGCTCATCTGGCCGGGCTGATTGCTGGGGTGGCGTATGCTTTTGTTCACACCAAGCTGGGTAAATAGAAAGAATCTCCATGAAGCCGGATATTCAGGGCAAGCTGGTCATCATCAGTATTTTTGGTATGGCGATAGCAATGAGTGCCTACGCGTGGTGGCATAACATTCACACTGGCAATCAGGTCATTGAATTCTTTGGTATCGAAACTGCCACTCGCATGCGCCACGCCGACTCCATCGAATTATTGCTCCTGGACAAAGGGGCTCAGCAAGAATCGGGCCGAGAGAAAATAGACTCGTCGGTTGGTCCGCGTGCCGTGCTATCAAGCCAGAATATTACCAACAGACCCGGACTGGTCCATTTGAGACACATGTTTATTCAGGATCACACTTATCAGTGGAACCAGAGCGTCCCGGAACTAGTGCCCGAATGGACGTTTGCGTTACGATTCATGGATGCAAGTGGGACCACAACGTTGATCTTCGCTCCAACCACCTATATTGTTGAACACGTCGAGACGGGCAAATTGATTTTGATGGGAGACTTGTTGGATAACCTGATTCGTTATCTCACAGAAAGCAAACTCATGACCCTCGATGATGTGACCCAGAAATAACTTTTAAGCGAGCTATTAGCACGTGGATCCTTATTCACCCTCTAACGACGACAAATATCAGCACGGTAATGCACCTGACGGAGGAGAGCTTGCTGATGATGTCATCATCAGTCCGGATACCTTGCGAGAAAATCGAATTCCTCCCAATCAGTCGCGAACTCGTAAATGGCCGGTGCTGGATGCCACTGGCACACCGCAAGTCCCTGACAACTGGGAATTAAAAGTCTTCGGCTTGGTAGATAACCCGCTTTCGCTTTCTATGGAAGCGTTTCAGGCAGAACCTCGAGTGAAGGTTTTTGCCGACTTTCATTGTGTAACGCAATGGTCGCGCCTAGGCAACCTATGGGAAGGTGTTTCGAGCAACCATTTATTGGAACGTGCAGGTGTTCAAAACACTGCAAAGTATGTCATTCTGCACGGCTACGATAACGGTTGGACCACCAATTTGCCCCTAGCGGACTTCCTTCAGGCCGATGTATTACTGGCTGATCTGCATGATGGACAACCAATTAATGCTGACCATGGCGGCCCGGTTCGGGCAATGGTACCCCAGCTATATGCCTGGAAAAGTGCAAAGTGGATCTGTGGTATCGAGCTTGTGGCGGAGGACCAGCCTGGCTATTGGGAACGTGGTGGTTATCACAACCACGGAGATCCCTGGAAGGAAGAGCGTTGGGGAGGCTAGTGAAACCTGCTTCAAGTCCCTCCTCTTCCCGCTAATCCTGAGTGGCCCAAAAACCTCCGCGGGCATGGTCGTACTGTGCTTCCTGCCCCCGATGGTCTAGTTTCAACTGGCCCTCTCGGTATACTTCCGTGCCCATGACATAAGTTCGGACGGCCCAGCCCTGCAGTGTCACTCCGTTCCACGGGGACCATTTGCACTTAGTATGCTGGTCTTCGTTTCGGATTTGCTTCCGCAGATTCATATCCACTAAAGCCAAATCCGCATCATAACCTTCTTCAATCCGACCTTTATTGACAATGTCCCAAACCCGCGCCGGCGCATCACTCATCCACGAAACCACCTGCTGTAATGTACAGTGGCCCTGATTAACTTCATTGAGCATCAGCGCCAGCGAATTCTCCACTGCAGGCAGGCCGGACGGCGAAGCTGGGTAGCTTTGTGCTTTTTCCTCGAGTGTATGAGGTGCATGATCCGTCGCAATCACCTGAATGCGACCGGCGTGCAGCGCCTCCCAGATTTTCTTGTTATCTTTTGCTGTCTTAATCGACGGATTCATCTGGATCAGTGAACCCAGCCGGTCATAATCATCCACATTGAAGAAGAGGTGGTGGGGGCAGGCCTCGGCAGTAATCAGACCTCCAAAGTCATCAAGGAAATCTGCCTCGGCTCCCGTGGAAACATGTAAGACATGAAAACGATGATTGTGACGTTGTGCCAGATCAATTGCTCGACGTGTCGCAATCACAGCGGCTTCCACATCACGAATGCGGGAATGGTCATGGACGTCTGCGGTCCCCGCATACTTCTCTTTGTTAGCACGCACTGTCGTTTCGTCTTCACAGTGTGCGGTAATCGGAAGGGTGGTTAAAGCAAAGAGCCGTTCCAAAGCTTCTTGCTCATCCACTAACAAATTACCAGTACTTGACCCAATGAAGATTTTAATGCCCGGTGTACGATGAGCTCGACTCAATTCTTCTGCATTATCAGGCGTCGCTCCGATATAAAAACCATAATTGACCATGCTCGAGGCGGCACCTAGGGCAAGTTTTTCTTCCAGCAGTTCCTGGGTAATGGCATTGGGAATCGTGTTTGGCATTTCCAAAAAAGTCGTCACTCCGCCCGCGGCACAAGCGCGACTCGCGTGGAGCAAATCTTCTTTGTGAGTTAAGCCTGGTTCACGGAAGTGAACCTGATCATCGATCACGCCAGGAATTAAATGCAGGCCTTCGGCATCCACTTCTTCATCTTTTTGCGTTGCGACAGAAGGGTCGACCGCTACAATCTTATCGTCCTCAATAAGAATCGAAACCTGCGCGATTTCCTTCGGGAGCACGACCTGTGCATTTTTAATAAGCGTCTTCATGGTTTACTCCGCATTCCATCAACACTCCAAGCTGAGGCATGCCGTCTGTATAACCAGTAACTAGCCCAGAGTCCACTTAGAGCTTAACTCCAAATTCCTTCTCTGCTCTTATTCTTAACGCCTGCTGAAAGTAGGGGAAAGGGTAGCGCGAGTGTTTCTTGCGAGCATAGGAGAAAATCCCCAAAACCATTGAAACCGGAAGGACGCGCTCCTCTACCATTTTACCAACTCGTTCGATAAAAAGATGCTCCGACGGTTTGCGAGCCTTAAGGCCCGCTTTGAGTTGGTCAACCAAAGGCGCGATGTCTGCGGCATCCAACTGCATGGGATCGAACGGATTAGCATCGACGGCTATAAGACCCGCCAAACCTGTTAAACCAAACAAAAAAGGCCTTCGTTTCATCATGAGATCCTCTGTGCAAATGCACTTCGAAATGTGTCCGTGGGCGATTTGTACTTGATAACTTGAAGTTAAGACAAGGGCATCTAAAGAGCCGGAAACCTAAATCGCTCTAAAGAACCCGATAAATAAGTAAATTACTTCGATTGACCGCATACAAACGCACGATTTATACTATTAGTGTGCCACTGTTTGTCACATGTGGTACATTTCGAAGTGCTAAATTAGTTTCGAGAATATTTAAGCAAACAAGCAGGAGTTGCCGAATGTTACGCATTCCAGGTCAAGCCGGAAAAGATAACTGTGATAAAGGTGTAGGACCTAGCCGACGGGATATTCTTCGTGTTGGTGGATCTGCCATGATGGGCATGTCGCTCGGGCAGATAATGGAGCTTCAAAGTGCTCAGGCTAATAGCGAAACTGCTGGTGGTGGTCCCGGCTGGAATAAAGCAAAGAGTGTTATTCTTGTCTACTTACAGGGTGGGCCTAGTCACCTCGACCTATGGGATCCGAAAGACGACGTGCCTGATAACGTCCGCAGTGTATTCAAACGGATTCCTACAAAAGTTCCCGGAATGGATGTGACAGAAAACCTTCCGAAACTCGCTCAGATCACTGATAAGCTGACAATGATTCGGTCTATGAGTTACACCCCGGTTGGTCTGTTCAACCATACGGCCGCGATCTATCAGATCCATACTGGCTACACCGCTGACAAGGTGAGCCCCTCCGGCCAATTGGAACCTCCTACCCCTAAGGACTTCCCTAACTTTGGCAGTAACATCATCCGTATTAAACCGCCGGAAGTCCCCATGCTTCCGTTTGTGATGATGCCCCGTCCATTGCAGGAAAGTAACGTAGTTAACAAATCCGGCACCGCTGGATTTCTGGGTCGAGCCTATGACCCTTACTACCTGTTTCCATCAGGGTCAGACCTTGATCAAAACAAGATGGATCGCATCAACGTAGATGACCTCCAGTTGCGTAAGGAAGTTTCCGCTGGGCGTTTGGATCGCCGAGCTCGCTTGCGTGACCTAATCAATCAAGGCATGCCTCAAATTGATAAAGCCACAAAAGACTACGGCCTGAACGAATACTATGATTCAGCCATGAACCTGATCAGTTCCGGCCGAGCTCGAAATGCCTTCGACCTGACCAAAGAATCGGAAGCCACTCGTGACCGCTACGGCCGAACCACATTCGGACAAAGCTGCTTGCTTGCTCGCCGACTTGTTGAGGCCGGTACCCGTGTTGTTGAAGTGATCTGGCCTAAAGTTGCCAACTCTGACCGTCACTCTTTCGATGTTCATGTCGGCCTCTCAGGACGTATGAAGAACGAGTCGGGTCCCATGTTGGACGCTGGTTTGAGTGGTCTGATTGGCGATCTGGATGAGCGCGGTATGCTCGATGAAACACTCGTTGTTGCCATTGGTGAATTTGGCCGAAGTCCACAACGCGGTGTAAGTACTTCTGGCAACGGCAACAGCGATGACGGCCGCGATCACTGGCCATACTGTTACACAGCGATCGCTGCTGGTGCCGGTGTGAAACGTGGATTTGTCTACGGTGAATCAGATAAGACTGGGTCTGCCCCGTTGCAAGATCCGGTTCACCCATCCGAAATGCTGGCTACAATGTATCACAGCGTTGGTATCAATCCTAACTCGATTGTTTACAACCATCTCAATCAGCCCCGTGAACTCGTAAAAGCGGACCCTGTGACTGCTATTTTTAGCTAAACAAAAAACCCCCGGCAAGGTTACTCACCAAGCCGGGGATTTTTTATGCGCCTAAATAGTTGATTGTCTTTCAGCCGTGTTAGCAGCGATCCTGCAACGCCACCACATTCATTTCTTCCTCGCGAAGTGCTTCCATTGCTTTCACCGCGGCTTCGGCAGCCTGAATCGTAGTAATACATGGAACACCGTATTGGACTGCCGCTGCCCGAATTTTGCCTTCATCCGTCCGAGCTCCCTTGCCATTTGGCGTATTCATCGCCAAAGCCACTTCACCATCAATAAGATGATCGATCAGGTTAGGGTGCCCTTCCGCAATCTTTTTCACACGTTGGACAGGGATGCCTGCTTCTGCAATGCTTGCCGCCGTCCCTTCCGTAGCCATTAGAGAATAGTCCATGTCGTGCAATCGCTGTGCGAGGTCTTTGATAATTTCTTTATGGCGCTGGGTCACACTAAGAAAGATATTGCCTTCCTTGGGAAGAATAATCCCTGCTCCAAGCTGGCTCTTGGCAAAAGCAATCGAAAATCTTTCGCTCGACCCCATGACTTCCCCGGTTGAACGCATTTCCGGTCCCAAAATAATATCAACCCCGGCAAATTTACGGAACGGAAAAACACTTTCTTTAACAGACACATGGCCCGGCACAGGAGCAGTGTCAATTCCAAGCTCATCTAACGTTTTACCTGTCATGACCTGCGTTGCAATCTTAGCGACCGGGAATCCGGTTGCTTTTGCAACAAATGGAACCGTCCGGCTGGCCCGGGGATTAACTTCCAGAACATAAATCTTATGTTCGCCATCTTCTTTCTTAACCGCGAACTGAATATTCATTAAACCACAAACCTGCAATTCCATAGCCAAAGCTTCCGTTGCCTGTCGAATCTCATTGACGACGGGACCAGATAAACTATAAGGAGGAATTGCACAGGCTGAGTCACCCGAGTGAACGCCGGCTTCTTCAATATGCTCCATCACACCTGCTACAACAACCTTGGAGCCGTCACAGATCGCATCCACATCGACTTCCGTCGCATCTTCGAGAAATTTGTCAATCAACACTGGTTGACCCTGCGCTACAACAAATGCCTCTGCGACAAATCGTTCAAACTGTGAGTGATCGTAACAAATTTCCATCGCTCGCCCGCCTAGCACGAAACTGGGACGAACAAGGACCGGATATCCAATTTCTGCAACTTCCAGCCGAGCTTCTTCCATATTACGGGCGATCCCGTTGGGTGGTTGGAGCAATTCAAGCTTGTTTAGCAATTGCTGGAACTTCTCACGGTCTTCTGCAGCTTCAATCGTATCTACAGAGGTTCCAATAATTGGAATTCCTGCGTTCTGCAACCCTCGCGCCAAATTGAGCGGTGTTTGGCCACCAAACTGGACAATCACGCCATCTGGCTGGACTCGATCACAGATATTAAGAACATCTTCGATCGTAAGTGGCTCAAAAAATAGCAAATCACTAGTATCGTAATCTGTACTCACTGTTTCCGGATTGGAGTTGACCATAATCGACTCGATACCCATTTCACGCAAAGCAAAACTTGCGTGACAACAACAATAGTCAAACTCAATCCCCTGACCAATTCGGTTTGGGCCACCACCAAGGATCATAATCCTCTTTTTGCCTTCCGGTTTTTCCGGAGCTTCGTTCTCGTCCTCATAGGTCGAGTAGTAGTACGGTGTATAAGCTTCAAATTCTGCTGCACACGTGTCTACAGACTTAAATACCGGTTCAATGCCAAGATCTTTTCGCCACTGGCGAACAACAATCTCACTACTGTTAAGCAACGTCGCCAACTGTCGATCTGAGAAACCGTTTTGCTTGATTCGTTTAAGCAATGGCTGATCTATGTTTTCAATACTACCGCATGCTAATATCGTATTTTCAATTTCTACCAACTCATAAAGCTGATCAAGAAACCAGGGGTCTATGTACGTGATCTCATAGAGTTGTTCCGGGGTATAGCCCGCTTTAATCGCATAACGCAGGAACCAGACTCGCTCGGAATTCGGAATGCTTAGTTTTGCACGAATCTCTTCATCCGTAGGCTGCTCATCCGTGCCCCATAAGTCTTTGCTGTCGCAGCCAAACCCAAAGCTACCAACTTCGAGGCCTCGGAGAGCTTTCTGGAATGACTCTTTAAACGTTCGTCCAATAGCCATGGTTTCGCCAACACTCTTCATTTGAGTCGTCAGCGTGTGGTCTGCTTCTGGAAACTTTTCAAATGCAAAACGTGGAATTTTGGTAACCACATAGTCAATGGTTGGTTCAAAACAAGCAAGTGTTTCACGCGTAATATCGTTTTTGAGTTCATTGAGGCTATAACCAACCGCAAGTTTCGCGGCGATTTTGGCAATCGGGAATCCGGTGGCTTTGCTAGCTAAGGCGCTCGAACGACTTACACGCGGATTCATTTCAATAACGATCATCTGACCGTCTACCGGATTAATGGCAAACTGAATATTAGAACCGCCCGTTTCAACACCGATCTCTCGAATGACCGCTAACGATGCATCCCGCATTCGTTGATATTCTTTATCAGTAAGCGTTTGAGCAGGAGCCACGGTAATAGAGTCCCCTGTGTGAATTCCCATAGGATCAAAGTTTTCAATGGCACAGATAATAACCACATTGTCACTGTGATCACGCATCACTTCCATTTCATACTCTTTCCAGCCAATGATGGAGGCCTCTACGAGAACCTCCGTCACCGGAGACTGGTCGAGACCGTTACGAACGAGTGAATCGAACTCTTCTCGGTTGTAGGCTATTGCTGAGCCGGCTCCGCCCATGGTGAATGATGGTCGAATCACAGCCGGCAATCCAATCTCGCCCAAAAAGTTACGCGCCTCTTCGATCGTGTGTACCGTTTGCCCTTTACAGACGCCAAGTCCGATCTTCTCCATTGCAATTTTGAATTGATCGCGTTCCTCTGCTTTCGCAATAACGGCTGCGTTGGCCGCAATCATTTCCACGCCATATTTTTCCAGCACGCCGTGACGATCCAAATCCATCGCTACGTTTAAACCGGTTTGCCCGCCAAGCGTTGGTAGCAGTGCGTCTGGCCGTTCTTTTGCAATGACCTTCTCTACCATCTGCCAGGTGAGTGGCTCAATATAAGTTCGGTCCGCTGAAGCCGGGTCAGTCATGATGGTCGCTGGATTGGAGTTCACCAATACAACTTCGTACCCTTCTTCCCGAAGGGCTTTACAAGCCTGAGTTCCTGAATAGTCAAATTCGCATGCCTGGCCAATTACAATTGGGCCAGAACCGATAAGTAAGATCTTTTTGATATCGTCGCGGCGTGGCACGAGCTACTACTTTCTGGGGCTAAGTTACCGTCAAAACTGAGTCTTCATTTGATGACGCATCTCGTTTCGTTACAACTGGTCCCGAATGAGGGTGTATCTCTAAACACCTTAGAGTCCATTTAGCGCATAAAATTTCCTGATTTTATCCCGCCGACTACCCTTTTCGCAAGCCGCCGACGGTTAAATTTATGACTTCGATGCTCCTATTCTCTATTTACCTCAAATCAGCACACACTCCCTTGCTCGTTGACAGTCCATATAGTCGCATCTAGCATGAACTCTTCCGAGTACCAGACGCTTGTTTCTCTTGCCAAAAGCAGGGTTTAACCGTGGCCAGTCCTTCCCGATCCGGCGTTTTCGCCAAAGAAACCGATAGTCGAGTTGAGCTTTTTACCGAAAGCATCAGTTTTGACGCTCGACTTTATGCGCACGATATCCGAGGCTCTATTGCGCACGCTCAAATGCTCGAGAAAATCGGTATTTTAACCGACAACGAGCGAGAAGCTATTGAAGGAGCCCTGTTGGACATTAAGGCTGATATTGAAGCTGGTAACTTTACCACCTCGATCTCCCTTGAAGACATCCATATGCACATCGAAAAAATGTTGATCGATAAGTTGGGTGATGTCGGAAGGAAACTACACACCGGCCGTAGTCGAAATGATCAAGTAAGTACCGATTTTCGACTTTGGGTCCGGGATGCTCTCGACCGAGTCGATGAACTTTTACTGCAGTTGCAGCGGGCATTTGTCGGAAGGTGTGATCAGGATGCTGACACGATTATTCCTGCTTACACTCACATGCAGCGAGCCCAACCTGTTTTAGCTCCGCATTACTGGCTCGCCTATTGTGAAAAACTCCAAAGAGATCGAGAACGCATCGCGGATTGCCGCAAACGACTAAACGAGTCCAGCCTAGGCGTCGCAGCACTGGCCGGGACCTCTATTCCAATAGACCGACAAGATACCGCTGAACGACTTGGCTTTGATCGCGTTGCGGCCAACAGCCTCGACGTATCCAGCGATCGGGACTTTGTGCTTGAGTCCGCTTTTGCTCTAAGTATGGTCGCGACACACCTCAGCAGTTGGGCTGAAGAATGGATCCTTTGGAAAACGATCGAATTTGATTTCATCGATTTACCACATGAATTCTGTACTGGCTCATCGATCATGCCACAGAAGATAAATCCAGACATTCTGGAGTTAATACGTGGAAAAACCGGCCGAGTGATCGGAAGCCTGCAAACTCTGCTAATCCTTATAAAAGGGCTTCCGCTGGCCTACAACCGTGATCTTCAAGAAGACAAGCCGGCCCTGTTCGACGCTTTTGACACAGTGGAAGCATGCTTAGACATTGCCGCCCCTCTTGTCGAAGGAGCCACAATAAAAGCCGATAGCATTAATCAACGACTGGAACAGGGATTCCTTGATGCCACTACAATGATGGAATATCTCATTCTGCAGGGCATCCCTCAGCGGACTGCTCACCATATGATAGGCTGCCTCGTTGCACTAGCAACCGAACATAATACTTCACTTGCAAAACTTCCTTTGGAGGAGTTCCAAAAGCTTTCGCCCGATTTGGACGAAAAGATATATGGAGTATTAGGTGTGAAAAATGCCATCGCAGCCTTTAAAAGCTATGGTTCAACCGCTCCTGAACAGGTTAAAGCTCAGATTTCAGCGTGGAAAACACGCTTAGAGATGTAGCCTCCTACCCTGTAACTCCTTTATTTGTAGCGACTTACGTTGTTTTAGGGTCGCTATACGTCAATCAGGGTCAAAATAAGAACTTTGGGTGGTTTAGGTCATGTTTAATAGGTTAATAAGACCCCAATGTAATCCCCAGCACCTTGTGCTCGGGGTCAGTTTGCTCGTCTTAGGAATTATTTCAGGATTTTTTCCTGTAAATATTTTGGCTCAAAACAACCCCTTTGGTACCCCGCCTGCTGCGCAACCCGGGCCAGCTGCACCTGGTCAGCAACCACTAAATTCAAATACACCGCTGGCTGGGGAAAATAATATAATCATCCGGCAGTTACTGATTGAAGATCCAAATACACCAATAGAACTAGCCAACGCAATTCGTTTATGTGTCCAATTAGGACGAACCGATATCGCCCGAAAGTTTATTGAATCATTTCAAACACTCACCCCTTCGCCAGAAGATTGTTCGGAGATTCAACGATCTCTTAACTCAGGATTCCTTTACGAAATAGCTGTCCACAAAAGACTACAACCGGAGGGTGGAGACTTTGTTAAGACGATTCGCGATGGAGCAATCACATACCTTCGTGATGATGCCCGAATCGCTAACCTAATTGATGACCTTGGCAATAAAGACGAATTCGTTCGACGCCGGGCCGCCAGTGAACTACGCACCTGTGATATTAACGCGGCTGTCGCTCTGGGGATCGCTTTAGGCGATCCAACTCGGAGAGACTACTACGACAGCATCAAGATAGCACTGGCTGGCATGGGGAGTATAGCAGTTGAGCCAACAATTGGATTTCTGGAAGTGGAAGATGAGGAACACAAAGCTCGCATTATTTCTGCTCTAGGAAAACTGAGGGCAATCCGAATTGCTGACCGCATTGTGGCTTTGACGATCCTTGAGCCTGATGACTCTCCAGTCGGTAATGCCGCGCGACAGGCGATTACAGAGATTGTTGGTGTGGTGCCCACAAGAACAGAGGCCGCTCAATATCTCAAACAACAGCATACAAGATACTTGAAGGGTGATTTAATGCTCCCTCAAGATAGCGAAGGCCGATTAATTTTGTGGACGTACGACGCTGATCAAAAGACCGTAATACCAGAACTGCGAGACGCTCGCATTATTAGCCTGGCCTATGCCGCGATCGCTTCTCGCGATCTATACAAACTGGACTTAGAAAACCCTGAATACAAACAACTGTTCCTTCGCAGCGTACTCGAATCCAG
>PAAT01000050.1 GCA_002698965.1 Rhodopirellula sp.
TATTAAGGATTTTAAATTTCCAAATCTGAGTGATCAAACGTTTACCTACATAATTCCAGGTTCAGCTCAGGCTTTGACAAATGCAGCAATACCCTCCTACTCATACGAGATGGATTATGTTGAAAATAGCGTTCGAAAGACGGGTAAGTTTATAAAGTTTTTCTCAAGTCCTGACATTGTTTTCACTGCTATAAACGCCCCTCCTTCTGTGACTTCAACTAACACATCTGGAGCGGCTTCAGTAAATAACAATGCTATAAATGGAATTCAGACAGCAGGTCTTAATGGTCCGGGTGTGATTCAATCATCAGGTAATTTAAACTTTAGCTTTAACAAGCTTGGTTTGCATTGGGAATTAGACCCTAGCTTTTTCCTTAATGAGGAAAACCAAACTCCGGGTTGGGTTTGGGGTCACTATGATGGTTCGATGAGTGAGCCGATGGTTTTTCCAAACAGTCAAACGATTCGAGATCTTGAGAAACAAATATATTCAGGGGAATAAAGAGACACAAAAATGTTAAATTTAATTAAATTATTTCGATGTTCGATGTGTCTTTTCTTTGGCATAGCGTTCAGTGGTGTCGTTGTTTCTGTGTCTGGCCAGAGTACAAAAACCGGTGGCGATAGTTCTCAAGGTTCTGCATGGGTGAACAATTCCATTTTGAACGAGGCTCCATTTGTAGATTCTGAAGTAGTAGAGAATACTGGTACCATTGATGCGGCTACTCCTGACAATGTTCCTTTTTATTTTTTAAATACAAAATATTTTACCAATTCAGGAACAATAAATATTAGAAAAGATTTTGATTATAGTACATTTAGTACGAATGAAAAACTTGGCCAAAATTCTACACCCAAAAGAGCTCAAGTATTTCATAATAGTTCTGCAGGTAGAATAGTAAGTGTATCGGATGAGTTTTCAACTGGTAGCATTAAAATAAATTCAAATAAAATTATAAATAAAGGTATAATATCTGCCGGAAATGTTGGGGTTCTAAAAATAGAAGGTCATGATGTTAATTTAGTTCGAGGAGGTTTAGAAATTAAATCAGGTCCCGATTTTGATCATCCCAATGGATTGGATGATTTTGGGAACGCGTTATCATGGGGGTACAATTTGAATTATTTAAATGGATCGCTTGGTCCCTATCAACAAAGAAGATTTACTGAAACTCCTGGTGGTTTTCTTTTGGTAAAACAGGACTGGGGTATTAGAGATGTATTCTGGGGCTTGCGCGTAGGGGGAGCTTACAATGGTTCAACACCTGCGTTTGTAAGTGGATTTGGGGAATATTATTCATTCTTAGCACCACGAGATCTGGTTTGGCAGGAGGTTGCTTCTCCATACTCTCTAACAGGTAAATATACGCCACCCTATGGTCAGTATGCTTTGTGGGATGGGCCAATTGGTGGGAATGGGTATAAATCGTCATTTACAACTAGATTTATTAGAGTTGGAGATGAGTATCATGAGACACATCAGGGTATACTTTTGAAGAATTCAGGTTCTGAAAAAGTTATGTATGATGGTAAGTTTATGCCATATCATGTTCCGGCAGGTAATATTCCAGAACGTTATTATTACGGTGCAGTAGCAGCGTTTACAGTTCCAGAGGGAATCACAAATGTGATAGAAGGTGTGAATGATACTAGATCTATCTACATTTTGGATGAACAGCCAAATGTTGGTTATGCTGCTAATGGTTATCTTGTTAATTCACTCGAGACAGCTAGTACAGATGTTGGTATGCCCGATAATTTTGCAATTACTAGATATACCCCGCAAGAGTATATTGATGGTATCCCAGGTGACTACACTCCCAACTTTATGGATCTTGGTAGAGGCGAGCAAAATACAACTACATTCAATGATTCATATTATGGATTTAGAGTGACTAATATTGTATCTAGACTTCCTTTCTCAGAATTACCAAACCCAGATTTAGGTGATAGCGACATCACTCAACAGGCAGGTTTGGTAAGTATTGATGCAAAGAATTTGGATCTTAGAAATGCGAGGATTAGGGCTGAAGGTGGAATAAGAATTAAAACAGAGCACTTAATAGGAAGTACAAATGCTGTTTTAGACTCTCAAAATTTAAGTCTTAATCTTGGAAGTACAAATGGAGTTCTTGTAATTACAAATATTGTTCAGGAATCTGTGCAACGTTTTACAGGAGGCGTTGAGTCCTATAGCGTTACATGGGCTAATAATTATAAGACTACAGGTGCAGATTTAATAGATCGAGGTAAGATTTTCTTTGTTCAGGATCCTGCCGCCGAAGTAACTGTTAATCTTCACTATCACTTTTTGGTAATAGATGCATTTCTGAATACGGAGGTGCCAGTAATAGTAAACGATTTAACAGTAAATAGTGAGAATGTTTATTTTAAAGATGCTTTAAATATTAGTGATTTGTTGTCGGTAAATGCTGCTAGCCTTTCAATTCATAGAAATCTTAAACTTGGAAAGGAAACATATGTTGGAAGCGGTGAATATAGCAAAGTTGAAGGACAATTTGGATGGGATAATAAAGTTGCCCCAAATTTAAAAAAATATACCAATTATGCTGAAGTTCATATTCCAGGTCAGGGAATATTTGGTCGTGATAGGAAAGAACCTTATGAGAGCTGGGTGAATAAAGGTCGAACATTAGCGCAGGATTTATTTATTGATTCTGAATATGTTGAAAATACAGGAACATTAGAAACTTTAGCGACCGTTGATATTAAAGCAAATCATGTAGTGATACAGGATGGGAATATCAATACTGGGGAGTCATTGATAATAAATTCTGAAAATTTAAAAATGAGATTTCAAACAAATACAATTTCTAAGACGCTCGTTTTAAATGTATCAAATGTAATATCAGATGGTGGAGAGGGAGCTAATAATGTTATAACGGTAGAACGAGGAGTTATATCTGGCAATAAACCGAAGTTCGGTGATTTACTGGGAACCGAAATCATCGCAAAGGCAGGAGATTTTGTTAACCAAGAAATGATATGGAACTCTAACGACTATGGTGCAAGCACTGAGGGGTATGTAAATAATGCTGCCTTGGGTAAGCTTACTCTAATAAATTCAAAATTAAGTAAATTTGACTTTAAAAGTAATGGGGACGCGGGCAAGGCAATATACATAGACTATTTGGATTTTTCAGGGTTAACAAAAGAAGACATAGTTGATGGATCTATTCCAGTTTTGAACATTGCCGAAGGGTTTAAAGTTTATTTTGCAGCATCTAATCTGCCTGCAGAAGAGTTGGATGGAATGTATGACGGTCGACTTCGCTGGGTAAAAGAGTACCCAGGAATAAATAGTTCAATGCCAGTATATATTAGCGGAATAGATAAAACTATCAGAGTAAACAGGTCTTTTCGGGAAAGTATCTCATATGATACGGACGATGATGGAATAGCCAATGGGTACGATCTATCTCCATTTAGTGTTGGAATACCTAAAATATCTAGCGTTATTGTAGACAAGGAAAATAAAATTAACATTAAATGGATGGGTTTGCCTTCAACCCTTTATCGAATAGAATATAAAGAAAATTTAGATGATTCTAATTGGAAGGTGCTTACCGAATATTACAATGAACAATATATAGTAAGAGAGATTGTTTACCGGGAGGTAATATCTAATAAAAAACTCAGTAAATTCTATCGTATAAGGTATATTGAGTAGTAGGAATATTTAGATGAAAATTTGTTCAATAAATTATTTTGATAATCAAATGGTTGATAGCCTAAAAAAATTATTCTTTATGATGATTCTTCTCATAGCTGGATCTATTTATATGGAATCGGCAGTGAAAAAGGATCAACAGCCAATGCCAAAATTTGACGGTATTAAGACAGTTGTTTTGGATAACGGGGCGTTGGTTCATCCCAAGCATTTACTAGTAAGATTAAAAGAGGAAGATGAAATTAAAAATATATCTTTAGTAGGAGATTTTTTAATTAAAAAGGAATTTAATTTAGTAGATGGATTAGTTCTAATAGAAGTTAATCATAATGGGATTGATGCTAATGATGAACTTAGTATTAAAAATAATTTATTGGCAATACGAGAAGACATAATAAGCACTCAAAAAGTACAATATGTAGATTATGATTTTATAAATGTTCTAGATAAATCTCCAACAGATAGAGCATACGTTGATGGAGAATTGTGGGGTTTACATAATCTCGGTGAGTTCGGAGGAAAGATTGATGCGGACATTGATGCGCCTGAGGCTTGGAATTTAACTACTGGAAGCCACGAAGTAATAGTTGGGGTGATGGATTCTGGGCTGCGAGTAACTCACCAAGATATAAAAAATCAGTTATGGATTAATGAGGATGAAATTCCAAACAATGGTAGAGATGACGACAAAGATGGTTATACTGACAATATAAATGGAATAGCGCCAATGACTCTAAATGGAGATTTAACAGATAATGTTTCTCACGGAACTCATGTAGCCGGAACAATAGGTGCATCTGCAAATGATAATGGTAAACACGTAGGAGTGGCATGGAATGTAAAAATAATGGGAATCAAAGTTGGGGAATGGTGGATTAGTACAGGAGCAACAATAGCAGGAATTGAATTTGCATCGAATCATGGAGTTTCAGTAATTAATTGCAGTTTCGGAGGATATAATTATTCACAAGCTGAATTTGATGCATACGCAGCAGGTGGTGAGGCTGGAATTATGTTCGCGACCTCAAGTGGTAATGATGGGCTTGATGTTGATGTTCTTGATCATTACCCAAGTAGTTATGATCTTGAATGTATTATTTCAGTTGGTGCATCTGATAGAAATGATGAACAAGCGAACTTCTCAAATTATGGTTTTAGGGGTGTTGATTTAGTTGCGCCTGGGGTAGATATATTATCGTTATCATCATCTTCTGATGTAGCTTATGATTATTCCTCTGGAACTAGTATGGCATCGCCTCATGTATCTGGTGTTATGGCATTGATGAGGTCATTACAACCAAATTGGAGTAATCTTGAAATTAGGGAGCAGTTATTTTCTAGTGTTGATGTTTTACCTGCACTTGATGGCTATGTTGAGACTAGTGGTAGAGTAAATGCTTTTAATGCTGTTGATGGAATGTCTTCAAAAGTGGCTGATGGTAAAATGGAAATATCGATAATGCCACCTTCAGGCTCAATGCTTCTAGCTGACACTGATCAAAATTTCTTTGTTACAGTAATTGATGGAAAACCCGTGGAAAATGCAACTGTTATCGGAATTCAAGATGATGGAAATAATTTGTATTTTAATAATGACGGAGATGCTCCTGATGCACTTAAGAAAGACAATATATATTCGTATTATTTGAAGACTCCGAAGGAAGCCGGAAAGATGAAAATCACGATATTGGTTGATGCACCCGGAAAAAAAGAATTAGTTAGAGTGGTAAATTATGAAATTGTTCCAGATCCATTAAACGATGATTTCTCAAATGCATCAAAATTATCGGCAGATGGTGAATTGATAGAAGCATTTAATAATTTCGCAACAATTGAACCTGGGGAACCTTCACATTCTCAAGTAAATACTTTTGCGGGGTCTTTATGGTGGAATTGGTCTCCAAGTGAATCAGGTTTAGCTATTGTAGATTTATCTGGAAGCGATATTAGCGGATTAGTATCAGTTTATTATGGTTCTGAATTTGAAAATTTATCTGTTCTTACCGCCAACTACCAAATAGATGGCAAGAGTGAAAAATATGTTCATTTCAATGCAATTAAAGGAAAAACATACAGGATTGCTGTTGCGGGAGACAATGAAGATGATGTTGGTTATATTAGACTAAGAGCAGAAGTTGGAGGCATAATTGATGAGAACCCTCCATATTTAACAATAAATAATCCTCCAAATGGGCTTGTAACTAGCGAAGAACGTGTGGAGATAAGTGGAATTGCTACGGATCCTGATCCAAGCGCTTCTGGAGTCAGAGATATTCAAGTTAGAGTTAATGGTAAATTTTCGCTAGAAGCAATTGGAGCTGAAGAATGGTCAATTCCATTACTGTTAAGTGAGGGTGTAAACACTATTGAAGTTATTGCAACCGATTATGCAGATAATATTTCTAAGCCGGTAATATGGGAAATTGATTACCAAGCACCTGATGTCCCCAACGACCATTTTGGTAATTCGGAGCAAATGAACAGAGATGTTGTTATTGCGGATGGAATAACAAATCAAATTTTATTATCTCAAGATGTAAAAAATCAGAATGATTTATACATAGAAATTAATGGGATTACATTAGGACAGGAAAGTTATGATCTGGATAGTTTAAGTAATAAAAAAATAACTATTAATAAAACACCAGCGAAAGGTTCTGAAATAAATATTTTTTATAATGATTGGTTATCAGAATTGGTTGATACTGAGAAAGCTACTAAAGAAACCAACGAGCCAGATCATGCAGGTAATGAGGGAGGAGCTTCAGTTTGGTGGACGTTTACAGCGCCATATGATGGGATCCTATGTGTGAAAACCACCAACACAAAGATTGATACTATAATGGGATTATATCAGGGTGAAAGATTAGGAAATTTATTAATGCTCCAGTCAAATGACGATGATCAATCGCTTGTAAATTTAGAAGAAAATCCAGGTTTAAGTAGAATTGACCAAGCGTTGACAAAAGGTTCTACAGTCAGGATTGCAGTTGATGGATTTGGTGGCCTTAAAGGCGGCCTTGGTATTTCGTCTGTATTTACTCAGCAGGAGGTTTATAAATTAACAATTAATGAAGGTCAGAATGGATCTCTTAAGCTTCCAAGTCTTCCTTTTAAAGATGTAAGTGGAAATAACTTTGGTTTGTATGCAAGGAATACTGAAATTGAAGTTATAGCGATTGCTGATGAGGGTTATAATTTTTCTGGATGGAGCGGCTCTGTCAATTCATTAGATAATCCTATTAAAATTGTGGTGACTAAAGACACGGATTTAAAGGCTAATTTTAGTTCAAGGAGTTTATCTGATGATTTTGAAAGTGGCAGTTTGGCTCGATTGCCTTGGTTAACTGATATATCTTCAGGATGGATTGTTCAGAATGAATTAAGCTTAGATGGAGATTTCGCTCTTAAATCAGGCGAAATTGGTGATGGTCAAGAAAGTGAAATAACTGTTTCGGTTGACAGTAATAATGGTAAAGGCTCTTTCTATGTTAAGCTAGATTCAGAAATTAATTGGGATAAATTGTTGTTTTTAATAGATGGAAGAGTTGTGGAAACTTGGTCCGGAAATGTGGAGTGGAATAAATATGAATTTAATTTATCGCAAGGAAGCCACGAGTTGAAGTGGATATATAAAAAGGATTTTGCAAATAGCGTTGGGGCTGATTCTGCTTGGATTGATAATATTAAATTGCCTTTAAGTCTAAAGGCTTCAGTTGGATTGGTATCATCTGAAAGTGGTCATAAAGTTAGAGTCTGGGGGGTTAGTGGTCATAGATATAATATTCAAGTATCGAATGACTTAATCACATGGAAACCATTTGATAGTGTGATTATAGGTGCAGGTGGGATTACTGAGGGCAAGGCCGTAATAAATACTAAAGAGGGAGCTGCTTACTTTAGGGCTGTGGCGCCTTAATTTGATTAGCCTAATAAAATGATATTTTTTAAATCTTATAGATATATGAAAGTTTCTCGGTTCAATATGATTAGAGGATTTTTATCAGGCAGATTATTGCTGCCTTTGTTTCTTTTACATTGTTCTTTTCAGTCGATTTTTGCAGAGGGTTCAGGGATGGCTCAGTTTTCTGCAAGTGAGTATACCGTTGATGAAGAAGATGGATCTGTAACGATTACAGTTAATAGAGAACGAGGTGGATCTGGTGCTGTATCTGTTAACTATGAAATCGAGGCAATGACCGCTAGTAGTCTAGATTACAGTGGGTCAAACGGAATATTGAGCTGGGCTGACGGAGAGTTGGGTAGCAAAAGTTTCAGCGTTGACATTATAAATGATTCACTGGATGAGATTAATGAATTTTTTATTATTAATCTAACCTCGCCTTTAAACGGCTTAATTTTAGGTAGTCTAAATTCAACTAAGGTAAAAATTTACGGGAGTGAATCTGGGGTTTTCCGATTTGCTTCTGATGGTTACATCACGTCCGAACTTGATGATACTGTTAAAATATTAGTGACTCGTGGATTGGGCGCTAAGGGTGCAGTGCAAATTGATTATGAGATAAAAGGCGGGGAAGATCTTAATGATTTTCAGATTGGTGGTGTGACGTTTCCTCGTAGACCAAATTCAGAGAGTGGAATTATAACTAAATTCAAATCTGGAGTACCAGCTAAAGAAGGGGAGGACTTTATTGGAACTCTTCAAAACCCTCTAAAAGGAACGTTGTTTTTTCGTGATTATGAAATGTCTAAGTCATTTGAAGTGCAATTATTGCCAAATAATGACGGCCAAGCTCATCCTTTTACTATGGCGGAACTTGTATTGTCTAATCCAAGGGCATTTGAGGATGAGTCAGAAAATATTAAGCCAGTTTTGGATGAGACTAGGTCGCGTTCGACTTTAAGAATAAATGATATAACTGGGCCTGAAATCGATCTTGTTTGGGAAGGATTCCCAGGGCCGGATACTTTGCCTCGTCTTGGTTTTCGTTTTACAAAGGCAAGATATTTCAGAGATGAAGGCCTTTGGGGAGTTGAGACTCAAGAAGAATTTGATGATCCAGTATATAAATATATAGAAATACCTGTATTAAGAGCAGCACCTTACGATGTAGCAATAGAAGTAGGTTATATGATGGGCCCAAATAGGCCCATGCTCGTTGATGATTCTAGAGAGAATTGGGTTAACAATCCCAGAAAAGCTAACAATTTATTAACAGGACATGGAGATGGAGGTCAGTTGTATGGTGATGAACCTAGCATTGATCCAACTGCTTTAATAACGAATTATGGTTTGTTTGGAGTTGCAGAACAATGGTCCGCTGATCAGATAATGCATTCAAGAATGAGCCTTCCACAAACTATTATAAATCCAGGTTCTGAATTGCCTAGTCCATTTGGTGAGAGGTTGTTTACTCCTTCATTCAGTTTGCCAACTACCTATGAACCTCAGATGAGAGACTTTGGAGTTGTAACTGGAAAGTTGGCATGGGAAGCAGGCGATATCGCACCAAAATCTATTTTATTTAAAATTGCTAATGATAAAATAGCTGAATTCAACGAAGACATTCTTATAGTTTTGTATAATCTGAAGACAGATTATGGTGATTATGCTACAGATACTGAGGAGCAAGGCGGCGGAGGCGGAGGCGTAGGAGGTGGAGATGGAGATGGAGATGGAGATGGAGATGGAGATGGAGATGGAGATGGAGATGGAGATGGAGGCTCAGAGGAGCAGCCTTCCACTTACAAACCAGGAGCTATTTTAGGTGTTCAATTTTGGACAACGGTTACAATACTTGATGACGATCAGCCAGCAGGCGGTGTTACCGGAGATCAAGCAGAAAGCGTATTTAATCCAGATGTAATACCTTTTAAACCTGATGTAAACAATGACGTATATGATTTGGTAGTCCAAGGCGCTGGATTTGATAAAGGTGCTTTGCTTGATTCTCTCAGAGAGGAAAAAATATATGTAGTTGGTGATTATACATCGATCAATGGTAAATTGATTAACCGAGTTCAACGGCTAAATAACAACGGTTCTGTTGATGATGAATTTAATTCAGGACTGGGTGCGAACTACTATGTTAATGCGGCTGATCTTTCTACTTATCAAGGCGATATTAAGTTAGTCGTAGGCGGTGGCTTTACTTCCTACGATGGAAAACCAAGAAAGGGAATTGCGAGAATAAACTATGATGGATCGGTTGATGAGACATTCCAACCTGGATTAGGGGTCAATGGTGAAGTTATTGATTTAACCGTTTTAAATGAAAGTGGTGACATTGTTATTGTAGGAGATTTTAATGAAGTTGACGGTAAGAGTAGAAATTCAATCGCAAAGTTGTCATCCGACGGAAAGGTTGATTTAAATTTCGATATAGGACTAGGTACTGATGGGCCAATTAATGCAATCGCCGCGATGGCAGATGGTCGATTTATTATTGGTGGAGATTTTCTATTTGTAGGTAATGAGTATAGCCCGTCTATTGCCATAATAGGTGAGAACGGGCAGTTAGATAAAGCTCCCTCTTTCAATCAGGGTGTAAATGGAATAGTTTATGATATTAAAATTGATCCATCAGGTGGCTTTTATGTCGGGGGCAACTTTAACCAAGCATCAGGTGTTAATAGAAGTAATATAGCTAAATATAAATATTCAGGGGTTTTAGATACTAGTTTTGATCCAGGTATTGGTTTTAATAATCCGGTATTGAGTTTGTGGGTAGATGATTCAGTAAATGTTGTTGGGCATCCAACATACCATTCAAAGGATGTAGAAGACATGTTTGAGGCATTATTAGACTTCGAGGTAGCCAATCAAAATCCTGATATTACTATACCGGTTGATTATTTGTTAGAACCTAGTGATTCCTATGGTGTAGTCCCTCCATATTTTAGAAATATTATACAAGGTATAATGCCGCCACAATATAGAGTAATAGCAGTTGGTGCATTTACTGAATATAATTTTTCAAGTAGAATGAAGATGGCTAGATTAAACCCTGATGGGACACTTGATACCAGCTTCATGGATACTGCTTTCAATCAATTTGCTGGAATACCAAAAGCACTAAGTTTTGAAGATTCGCAAATAATAAATGTGGTTGTGCAGCAAAAGGTAGGTAAAAATGATTTACTAATTGGCGGAAGTTTTAATGAAGTAGGAGGGGGGTTTGGAGGAAGATCATTAATTTCAGAAAGAATAAATATAGCAAGAATTCAAGGGGGAATTACACCCGGTCCAGGAGTAATAGGATTTGATGAAAAGAGATATGATGCTACGGAACGAGTAAATACAGCAAATGTGGTAATGCGAAGAAAAAATGGATCTTTGGGAGAAGGTTCAGTTTATTTCAGGACTATTGAAAAAGAAGGTAGCGGAATTGCAAGCGGAACAGGAGGAATTGAAGATCCAGATGAAACAATTGAAGGTGATTATATAAGCCAGAACAAAAAAGTAATTTGGAATTCAGTAGGTACAATTATGACAGGTCAGGAACCGAGTTATTATGGACTTGCTGATAGTTATGGATATTTAAGTTTAATTGAATTTGGCATGACTACTAACGCTTTGCTTTGGACTCATGCAAGGGGATTTGACGGAAATGGTTGGAAACTAAGTGACGGAGTGAAGGGGCCTTATGGAAGTTTTTCCATGGGAATTGGTAAATCTGATTATGAAGTTGATTTGGTGCCTGACAATAATAGAGAGGGTAACGAAGAGTTCAGTATATCAATTTCTAATCCTGTTGGCAGAATAAATTTAAATGGTGAAATTATTCCTTCAAATGTTGCTATAGATCTGACTTCATCATCAATTCTGATTGTTGATGATGATTTCGGAGCTGGGGTTTTTGCATTCAACTCCGAAATTACATATGTAGGTGAAGGTGAAAAAAGAGCGAAAATAACCATTGACAGAAAAGAAGGAGCTAACGGTACGGTATCAGTTGATTATATAACGAGTGACGAGTCTGGTCAGGCGTCTTTGGATTATACTGCAAAGAAAGGAACATTGATCTTTGGATCGGGCCAAACTTCCAAGTCCTTTTATATCAATATTCTTGAAGATGAATTCCTTGAAGGAGATGAAATGGTTCGAATTGAACTATCAAACCCTAGAGGTGGAGCAGCACTTATTAATAATGAGGGAAATAATTTCGCTCATTTAAAAATAGTAGATAACGATATAAAAGCAGGATTAGTTGAATTTGAGATCCTAGATCATTCAATTGAGGAAAGTGAAGGTAGCGTTAATCTTTTAGTTAATAGAAGGCAAGGGTCTAAAGGCAATATAAGTGTTCATTATAAAATTATTAGTGAACTAAATGGGGTGCCTGGTACAGCTGGTGAGAATATTGACTTCAAATCCATATCAGGTGTTTTAACTTGGGATAATGGGGATGTAGAACCAAAAAATATTTCAATAGAAATGCTTGATGATAAAGAAATTGAAGAAGATGAAATTTTCTATGTGCAACTATATGATGCTAAAGGAGCTATTTTAGGTGCGCAACAAATTGCAACTGTTTCAATTCAAAGTTTGGATTCATTCGGAAAGATAGAATTTGGACTTACGGAATATTATATTAATGAAAATGGAGGTTCATTAAATATTGTTGTAGCTAGAATAGGCGGAACGGTTGGAGAGCAAAGCGTAGAAATGAAAACTCAGGATTTTACGGCGACTACAGTTGGTGAATCTTCGGACTATGTAGGAGCTGATATCGTTTTTAATTTCTCAGAAGGGGAGAGGGTTAAAGAGTTTAATTTAATAATTAACAATGATTTAGAATTAGAGACTAATGAAAAATTAACGCTAAATTTAAGTAATGTTGTTGGTGGAGCTGAATTAGGAGCAATAACAACATCGGTAATTACAATTATAGATGATGAAGATATCAATGCGGACTCTGGAGAAATTGTTCCCACAAGAGGTGATCTAATTGGTCCGAATGGTGATGTTAGGTCGATATTAATTGATGACGATGGGTCAGTATTAATAGGGGGTAATTTTGACGAATTTAATAATTTTCCAAACGGGTATTTCGTTAAAATAATTAATGGAACTGTTGATAGTTCATTCCTTCCTTTTGGAGGGGCTAATGGCCCGGTAAATGTCATCAAGAAATATGGAGATGACTATTATTTGGTTGCAGGTAACTTCGATAAATTTAATGGAGATAATCATGGGAAACTTGTAAGAATCAAATCTAATGGATCCGTTGATAATGAGTTTAATATCGGATCTAGTGCTTCAGGTAATATTTACGATATAGCAATTGATTCAGAAGATAGGATAATTGTAGTTGGAGACTTCTCGTCATTTAATGGAGATTTGTTTAGTAATATTGTAAGAATTAATCCAGATGGAACAACTGATAAAACATTTGAAGTGACTGGGGTTGACGGCGCAATAAACGCTATAGAAATAGATTTAAATGGAGATATAGTTATAGGAGGAGACTTTGAAAATATAAATGGCCAGTCAATAAAAGGATTAGTAAAGGTAAGTAAAAATGGTGATTTAATTTCTGGATGGGCTTCTGGAGGATTTAATAATTCAGTTAGAGATATAGATTTGCATCCTAATGGAAATATTTTAGTTGGAGGGTTCTTTACAAAACACAATGAAACTTTAGTAAACAAAGTTGCTGTAGTAGGGCCTCAAGGTGATTTAATAGAAGAATTCAATCCTGATGAAGGTCCTGATAAGCTTGTTTTTGCAGTTTCATATCAAACCGATGGTAAGATATTGGTGGGTGGTAGTTTTTATACATTTGCAGGTATGATACGTCCTGGAATGGTAAGATTAAATTTAGACGGATCAATCGATCCTACCACTAACTTTGGTTCAGGTTTCAATGGGACCGTTCAGGAAATATTAGAGCAAAACGGCGAAAGTATTCATGTAGGAGGGGGCTTTAGTTTGTACAATGGAAAAGAAAGTTTAAATTATTTGGAGATTTATGGCGGAATTACGGAGGGAAGGGGTAAGTTGGAATTCATGGACTCTCTCTATTCTGTTCAAGAAGGAGGAACAAATGCAGTTGTTCGCTTGATAAGAAGGGGGGGCTTGATTGATTCAGTAAAAGCAAAGTTCTCTACAAGAATTTCACTTGAAGGATCGCCGGCTTTGCCAGTCATTGATTATATACCAGTTAATGAAGAAATTGTTTTTGGTGAAGGTGAGGCAGTCAAAGAGATTAACGTTGAATTAATTGATGATATCGAAGTTGAAAGTAATGAATCTGTAGAACTTATATTATCAGAATTTAGTGAAGGTGCAGAAGGCGATCAGTCAGTTTCGGCAATAGAAATTATTAATGATGATAGTATGATTACTTTTTCAAAGTCTAACTATACTGTCTCAGAAGGAATCCCAAGTGGGCAAACAACAATTAAATTAAGTAGGTTTGGTTCTGTATTAGGTGAGGCCTCGGTACTTTTCCAGACAGTAACAAATGGAACAGCTCAGGCGGAACTTGATTTTGTTATGTTAACTAACAGGGTTGTATTTGCAGACGGGCAAACAAGTCAAAGTCTGGCTGTAGAAATTTTGGATGATAACAAAGTTGAAACGGAGGAGACTCTGGAATTATTAATTTCGGAAGTTGAAGGTAATGCCGAATTAGGAGCTGTTAAATCCACATTGAGGATACTTGATAATGATGAATCACCTGGTGAGTTCTATATTGCTCCTGCAGCAATTCAAGTCGCAGAAACAGCTTCTTTTGCAACAATAAGTATTACCAGAACCAATGGTTATACTGGAATAGTTGAAATGAACTATGAAACTACCCCGCTTACGGCAAAAGAAGGAATAGACTACTTGCCAATTCAGGGTTCTGTCGTATTTGCTGATAGTGAAAATATAAAATACTTTGATATCCCGATAATTGATAATGATACAGTAGATGGTGCTAAAGCATTTCGATTCCGTATTTCTGATGCAACAGGAGGCGGTCTAATCACCCAAGAAAATTTTATTACAGTAATAATTCTGGACAATGAATTGGGGGGATCTTTGCCTGGGCCAAAAGGCCCAGGAGCTAATGGGCCGGTATATGCCGTTGCAATTGACGATAATAACAACTCGTTAATAGCTGGAGAATTTAGTGAAATTAATGGGAAAGCTGCTTTGAGATTAGCGAAAGTGAATGGCAATGGGGCTCTTTTGAATGATTTTGATACGGGAACTGGCCCGAATAATACAGTATTTACAATTGAATTAACTGAATCAGGTTCACTTTATTTGGGGGGATTGTTTAACGAGTTTGATGGTTATGCCAGTAAGCATATTGTAAAAATAAATTCTGATGGAAGTGTTGATGAGGGTTTTAATCCTGCATCTAGAGTTAAAGGAACAGTCTTCGATATTGAAATGTATGGAGAGCATATTTTGGTCGGTGGAGAAAGTGGGGCGATTGTTTTGACAGTCGATGGTAGTAAATGGGAAGGATTTGCTCCGCCAACAATAGATGGAGAAATTTATTCCGTTGCTTATGAACCTGATGGTAGAATTTTGATAGGCGGTAATTTTCAGAATGTAAATGGGGAATATTTGCCTAATGTTGCAAGGTTAAATGCGGATGGAACATTGGATAAATCTTTTGATACAGGTGTTGGACCAAATGGCTCTGTCCATTCGATTACTATTGATGACAATGGTATATTGATAGGCGGAATTTTTGTTACTTACGATGGCTTATCATCTAGGAGAATCGCACGACTTGATTCAAATGGAAAACTAGATGAAAGTTTTGATATTGGACTTGGTTTTGACGGTCCAGTCCAAGCGATTCATAGAAGACTTGATGGAAGATATTTGGTTGGAGGGTCTTTTGGTTATTATAATGGTGCTATTCAAAATAATATATCTTTGGTTAATGCCAATGGATCAGTGGTTGAGAATGATTTGTTAATGCTTCAATTAAACGGAGCAGTATACTCAATCTCCGAGATGGCTGGTGGTAGCAGTGTGTTTGGTGGATCATTTACAAAAGATATTAAGGATCGAGGTTACAACAGTTTTGCACTACTTGATCAATTATCGAGTATTAAACCACCTAGACTTGGTATTGTAATTGATTCTGAAAAATATGAACTCTCCATATCTGGGGCTCCTGGTGAGATTTATCATATTGAGTTTTCAAGTGATTTAACTGAGTGGTTAGGTCTGACTAAAGTAGTTATTCCTGAAAGCGGAAATACAACTATAGACCTGGGTAGTTCTATTAATAATAGATATTTTCGTGCGGTTTATAGGGAATAGATTCTGGAGTGCTTTCTCCAAATTCAACCTATGGTTTTTGGATGAAATATAATTGGAGGGACGACAAATAGACTGTCGTCCCTTTGTTGTTTTGTGAAACGGACAGCTTGCCATTGGTAAAACTGCATCTGTTTGGTTATTAAAGAATTAATAAAAATGAAAAAAATCGTGTTTAGCGCTGTTTTAACGGCAGTTTTTAGTTGGGTAGCCTTTAGTTTCATAGGCAGCCAACAGGTGAGTTCGGAGGCAGTCCTATCACCACGCGCTCTTGAATCATCTCAAAGGGAAACAAGTGTAGTTTCCAATATGCCAATTCAGGCGAGCTCTTCAGCAGAATGGAAAACTATCACTGCGAAGGAGATTCCGTCTTTAGAAATTAATAACACTGAGGATAAAAATGATGATCCTATTAGTGCTTTTAAGCGTTGGGCGAATGATTTTATGGCAGGTACCGGAAGTGAACTTGAGGGAATTCGTCTAGCAAAAATTAGACGTAGAGAAATGGCTCAAATGATCA
>PAAT01000051.1 GCA_002698965.1 Rhodopirellula sp.
AAATCTCCCGCGACCACTGGAGACGCCACAGTACGGCTCGGTAGTAAACGGGATGTCTGCCAGTTTATTTCGCCGGTTTGGATATCCACACCCGCAAGTCCGTAAGCGGAATCCAGAAAGATTAACTCTCGATCACCGTTGTCAGTGGTCCTCACACAAGGAGTGGCATAACCAGCCAGATAGGTTTCACGTTTTACCTGCCAACGAATCTCACCGCTCTTGCGATCCACAGCCAACAAGAAACTGTCATGCGCAGTCCGGTTCGGATAATTCTGAGGTAATACCCCGATGCTAATCATGAATTCTGGGTCCATCTGGACGTTCATCAATACGACCAGATCATCGACGATAATCGGGGAAGTACCCGCACCATTAATGGCTTGATACGGGCCGAGATTTTTCTGCCAGACGGTTTTTCCTTTACGATCCAATGCCATCAATAAGATTTTTTCCGGATCCGACCAGGTCACCACGACGCCATTGGCGTCAGCTGCCGGAGTCGTTGAACCGTAGCTGTTTGCATGGTGCAGACGATGCGGCTTGGAAGAGAAGTTACGTTTCCAAAGGATGTCACCGCGATTGACATGCACACATACAACACTTCGTTCAGCGGTATCCGGTTCACCGCTTATCAGGTAGAGTCTGTCTCCGACTACAACCGGTGATCCGTGGCCATGCCCTGGGAGATCAAGGATCCAGTTATAATCCTTCGCGGTCCATGTCAATGGGACTGTATCTGCATGACTGATTCCCGTTCCATTGGGTCCGCGGAATCTTGGCCAGTCTGTATCATGGGCGGCTGGATTTTCTTTCGAATTGTCAGAAGCTGTTGCTTCAGTTACAGATGATATTGCAGTAAATACCAGTGTTACCGCGAACAGAACCCAAACACTCAAATCGACTTCTGGAACTTTCGGCCAGCGAATTTTGAACGAGAACACGTGGTTTGGCTGCAAACCCGTGGGTTTGCCCGAAGCGGTATTAAAACAATGTGTCAGCATTCGATTATTGGAATCAAATTCCATACAAGTCTTCATCAGATTCATACCGCCCCATCTTTAACCTGGACTATTTCAATCATGACCGCGTCGAAGCCATCTTCGACCAGTTTACCAAATCACAATACAAAGTGCTTGGTGAGAAGGTGGCTTGTTACTAGCCAGATACGTATGAAGAAGGATGTCATTTTTTCTTCACGTCGATTACATCGCCGCCTTTAGGCTTTCCTTTGCCATAGCAAACCATATCGAGAAACTGATTGAATGCCTCGTAAGTTTCCTTGTCACGCGAAACGGGACTAAAAAGGACTCGTTTGCCTGGTACGTGACCCAACGAATCGATATAGACCATCTTGCTCCAGATATTTTTCTGAATAAGAGTCGATTGCATGTCGTGACCTTGTTGGGCCGGTGTGGCGGGGTGTTCTCTTTTACCGCCATACATAATGAAACCGGGCGGATCTTTGAAAACAACATTATTCATGACATGACGTGGCAAATAGGGGCTGTTGCCAAACCATCCGACAATGTTCAGTTTCTTTGGTTTGTATTTGGTATCAGCTGGCCAATCCCAATTCTTGTTATAAGCAATCTGGGCACTGATATAGCCACCGGCAGAAGCACCGGTGGAGACAATCTTGCTGGGATCACCGCCATATTTCCTGGCATTGGCCTGGATATACGCAACTGCCATCGCAATGTCGAGTGTGCAATCTTCCTTGGTGATCGTTGTCCCCTCTTTCTTTAGCCGATAGTTTGGTGAAACAACGATACATCCCTTAGCCATATAGAGCTTCTGCATATCCTTATTGCAATATGCTTTGCTACCATTTTTGAATGCGCCGCCATGAATCGTGAAGACAATAGGAGCGTTCTTATATTCGGTGTTCCAGTAGACATCCAGAACATTCCGCTCATGCATACCATACCGAACATCTCTGTCGACTTTGACCTCTGCATACGCCTTCGTTGCGAAGATCAACAGCCCAACGGCCACAGCGATATTTGCCTTCAAGCTCTTCATGAGTAAGTCCTGTTTGTTTAGGTGACCGTTAAAGTTCTTACATTCCGGGGCGTATCAAAAGGCTGAATGACCTGCGAAAAAACAATGCCGGCTAGTCAACACTCAGTTTATCATTTCTAATCCTGAGGATTTGAGTCTTTCAATCCGATAAAAAATACTTTGGGCAGTGTAAGAAGTATCGCCAAAGGAACGCCGATGCTCGCTCCGTATAAAGCACCTGTTATTGCCCAATCGACCGTTCCGGCTGGAACTACCTCAGCGCAGGCCAAAGCGGCGTAGGAAGCGATCATCGCTGCAATTCCCGCTGCCGTAATTGAAACCCCATTGCCAAATTGCTTTTGAAGAAGGATGGCAGAAGCCGTGGAACCAAATACGCCTATGGCAATTCCAGGCACCCCTTTCACTAATGACCATGAAAGAGTCCCAGCAGCAAGCATCGTAAACAATCCCAAAGCCGTGCTTATTACTGTCAGTAAGATAACTTGCAATCTTGTATTCATTGGTTCACCCTATCATTATCTATCTGTTGAATTCCAACGATGAAGGAAACAACGCTCATCTTCTACCAAGGCTTCACCGGATTCACCTTCGAATTCGTACTTCAACCCAATGGCGCTGACCTCTACAAGCGTGTCGGTAATACCGTAGACAAGTATGCTACCAAAAACGGAGGCAAGCAAGTTAGCATTTCACTGGACTAAGAAAGACATCATGTGAGATGGGTCTTGTTGAAATCAATTCTTATCATTCAACGCCCGGAAAACATGACCGCCACCAGCGAATGATAAAAGGGATCGGTCGTCTTTACTGATCCCTTACGCGCTTCCGGTTACATTGTTCCCAAACGCATATACCAGGCAGTAACTTATTCGTGACGCAGTGCTTCGATGGGATCCATATAGGCTGCGCGCCAGGCCGGATAAACTCCAAAAAGCACACCAGAAAGAATGGCGATGGCCAGTGAAAGAACAACCGACCAGGAAGCAATCTGAGGCTCAATCTGAGCCACAATCGGTGGAACAAGTTCAGGCCAGTAGTTACTAACAAAGTCACGACCACCGCGGAACAACGGACCACACAATAGCCCAGAGGCCACACCTAGTAATCCACCAATACCGGTCAATAGAATTGCCTCCGTAATAAACTGAAAAATAATATGCGATCGTTTAGCTCCCAACGCACGGCGTACTCCGATCTCCCTAGTTCGCTCAGTCACGGTCGACAACATAATATTCATGATCCCAATCCCTCCCACTAACAGCGAGATACCGGCGATCACAACCAAAAGCACATTAAACATCGCTCTTGTACGTTCGGCCTGAGCCAATAGCTCTTTGGGAACAACCACCGCATAATCTTCTTCCGCGTGATAACGTTTCAGTAAGTTCGTGATGATCGCAGCCGTTTCGTCAACATGTTCAATTTCATCCACTCCAACGGTTATCTGACTCAGCTCAACCTGCTCGCCCTGCCACGAATTACCAACACGCTTCATCACCCGATCACCAATACGGGCTTCCATCGTATCAAGCGGGATATAGGCATCCAGATTATATTCCCGAGCATCCAGACTTCCACCAATCGCAGCGGAAGCGGTTCGCGCTTTGGTTTGGCCAATCACCGTGTACAACTCACGCCCAACCCAAACACGCTGTCCAATCGGGTTTTGATAAGGAAACAAGCGGGAAGATGTGTCATCAGCCAGGACAATGACCTTTTTGCCTCGATCTCGTGGGGTGAGCCAGCGACCTCGAGCTAACTTCAAATGATTCAAACTGCGGTATTCTTCCATGCAACCCACTAACTTGGCGTCCGCTTCACGATCCTCCCGACGTAACTCATATCGGAACTCACGCATCGGCACCGCCTCTTTTACCGACGGCAGGGTTTCAGTAATCCGCTTGTAGTCCGCTCGCAGCAATCCGTAACGGTGAACACTAACTCGAGCCATTTGAGGTTCGTTATCAGATGTCGGCTTCTTCGTGCGAACAATAACGTTTTTAGCACCAAGTTCTTTGATCTGTTCCTGAGCACGATGGCTAACACCTTCCCCCATGGCTACCAACCAGATTACCGTTGCTGTTCCGATGAAAATGCCAAGCCCCGCAAGTCCGGCTCGCATTTTATGTAACAGCAAGCTCTTAATGCCAAGCCGTATCGTTCTTAGAAATAACAGATTCACTAATTCAGCCTTGTTTCCCAGTCGATTACATCATCGAGGGGCATCCTATTCTAGGATCCCGACATAGAAGTCTCCGAAGTTTCCTTCACTTCGGTCTCTGATTCCACTTTAGGAGCCTCTGTATAAATCAGAGGATTCATGATCACTTTTTCACCCAAGCGAATGCCACTTTCAACAATCAGCGAGACGTCATCGCCTGGTTTTGTCTTTAGAAGGCGTTGTTCTACCCCAATCGCATTTTCCACCCAACAGTAGATGTTGTCTTCAATCTCAACCGTGGCAGCAAGAGGTACCGTTAAAACTTCATCAACCTCATTGATCATAATCTCGATCTTGGCACTAGTCCCCGGTTTTAGATTCTTAAGAGTCGGCAATTCAACAATGACGTCATAACGGACGACGTCACCCGAGCCAATAATCGGGGGGCGAGCAATGTCGGCAACTTCCGATACTTCGGCCTCAATCGGGGAACGCCCGGGAAGTTTAACAATCGCCTTCATTCCCACATGGATATTCTCAATCATCGCTTCCACAATGCCAAGCTTGACCTGCATCTTTGCCAAATTAGGCATCAATAATAAAACTTGCTCCTTGTAGACCGTACCACCCTCAACGATATCCGGAGCCCATTTCCAGGAAGCCGCTCGCGGATGAATCACTAAGCCATCCTTCGGAGCCAGAATCGTACAGAACTCCTTTTCTTCTAATGCACGATCTCGACGTGAAGCATCCGCATCAGCACGTTCATCACTGGCTTCGAACTGAGCTTTAGCAACTTTAAGCTCACCTTCCAGTCGTGCCATTTCTGACTTTTTCGTGTGCTCTTTAAGTATGCTGAGGTCATTGCTCATTACATCTAAATCCACCTTGTGAATATCGATTCGGCGTCGCCAACGGTCGACTTCATCTGCACTTACATAACCCTTTTCAAACTGACGCACATTGAATGTCAGGAATTCATTAAAGGCAAGCAAGTCACTTTCCTTCACAATCAGTTCCAGTTCTTTTTGTAATAATTCAGTGACATACCTACCTTCGAGATATTCAGCCACAGCCAACTCACGCGATTTCACCGTCGTTCGCCAGTGCTCAGCACCACTCCGCGACCAGTGAGCATACTTTGAGCGTTCCGAGATTTGCTCATCAATGAAGAGCGAATCTAACGTCAGGATCACATCACCTTGCTTCACGTAGCTTCCATTTTCCACCACGGATGTGATGATATTAGCACCACGCACCTGACAAATAATCTCGTAATTCTCCGTACTTTCCAACGTCCCCTGATCTTTCAGCGAGAGCGTAAGCGGTGTCCTTTGGACAACGTGAGTAAGAAAATGCTTCCGCTCAGGTACATCACTTTGACCATTCAGCGCAAGGCCTACCCCCTGATAGATACCGAAGCCCAGGCCTCCAAGCAACAACAGGATTAACAAAGGCTTCACAACGCGGGATTTGAATGAACCAGCCACTGTTTTTAATCTTCCTGAACCATGGCAGTAGCTGTTTGTTCGAAATTGATCAAAGCATCATCTTGAGCGTCCGGTACATAGGCCAGTGGATTGAGAATAACAGTTTCTCCGGCCTTAATACCGTCGAGAACACGAACCATCTTCTCATCACTATCTGCAAGTTCGACTCTTCGCCGACTGATCGAATCACCATTACGAACCCAGCAATAGAATCCGCTGCCAAATTCCAATACCGATTCAACCGGCAATAAAACCTGATCTGCATATTCATTCATAACGATTTCGACTTCCGCGGTCATCCCTGGCTTTAAGCCTTCCATTCTTGGTATTTCAACCGTCACGTCGTACTTCACAATATTGCTGACACCAATCGTCGGAGGACGAGCGATATTAGCAACATGGGATACATTACATTCAAAGGGCTCACGATCCGGCAGTTTGACAAAGACTAGCATTCCAGCCTTGACGTGCTCAACTAATGCTTCATGCACTCCGACCTTGACCTGCATCTTATCCAGATTAGGCATGAGCAGCATAACCTGCTCTGTGTAAACGGTTCCACCTTCGGTGATATCAGGTGCATCCTTCCAGGCTGCGGCTCGCGGGTGGATCACCAGACCAGCCTTGGGAGCTAGAACGGTGCAATATTCTTTTTCTTGGACAGCCTGGTCGCGACGAGAAGCATCGGCCCACGCTCGTTCATCATTCGCCTCAAACTGAGCCTGCGAAACCTTCAACTCACCTTCGAGACGTGCTAATTCGTATTCCTTTGTGTATTTCTTGAATACCTCAATGTCTGACTTCAGCACTTCGATACGCAACTTGGTAAATTCAACACGGCGACGATGCTCTTCAACCTGATCGCGACTTTCATAGCCACGTTCATACTGGCGTTGCACATATTCAAGCAGTTCCTGATCGGTCAGTAAATCTGCCTCGGCAATGACGAGATCTTTTTCCATCCCGGTTAACTCAGCAACAAATCGTCCTTCGAGATATTCCGGAATAGCAAGTTTGTTCTTTTCAACACTTGCTCTCCAATGTTCAGCACCACTTCTGGCCCAGTGAGCGTACTTCGATCGTTCAGCAATCTCTTCGTCGATATAGAGTGTATCGAGCGTCAGAACCACATCTCCTTTCTCAACATAAGTACCAGAATCAACAACCGAAGTCACCGTGTTCTGACCACGTACCCGACATACGATCTCAACATTATCGTACGATTCGAGCGAGCCCTGCTCTGTCACCGAAACAGCCATTTCCCCGAGTCTTACTACATGGGTTGGAGCTTTAAGGAAGTCAAGATTCACTTGGACTTCACCGTCATCACTCTTCGCAAAAAGGTAGCCTCCAACACCTAAGCCAACCAATAAGCAACTAACAACAATCTGAGACCAAATTGAAGCTCCCTGCTGCTGATAATTCTTACTCATCCGTTACTGGCTCCTCATCAACAGAATCTGAATCCGTATAGTCACTGGTATCCCCGAGACCTCGATACTCATCGGCACTTGCCAACTCACTCTGCTCCATGAACTCCAATGGATTTAGAATCACATCTTCACCCTCTTTCACTCCCTGTTCCACAATAACATAAACATCATTGCTTTCACCAAGAATCACTCGCTGGCGTTTGGGTTGCCCTGTAGATTGTTCAATCCAGCAGAAGTGTCCCTCTTTTGTCTCGAGAATAGCAGATACCGGAACGTATAAGACATCCTCATATTCTGCCAGCACAACCTCCACTTCCGCGCTCATGCCGGGCTTGAGCCCCTCTTCATTAGGAAGCGAAATGATCGTATCGTACTTAACAACATTCCCCGACCAAGGGCCCAGAGGCTGAGCGATAGTTGCCACCTCTGACACTTTAGCTTTCAACTCACGATCCGGTAGTTTAACGCTGGCTTCCAGTCCCATTTTTACCCGATCCACGATTGCCTCATGGATGCCGATTTCAATCTGCATTTCCTCGAGATCAGGCATGATCAACAAAATCTGATCATTACTTACACTCACACCTTCCCCAATGTCTGGAGTATCTTTCCAGGCGGCTGCCGTGGGATAAATAACGAGTCCATCTTTAGGAGCTTTAATCACGCAATTACCTAATTCTGTTTCCGCTCTAGATCGTCGAGCCATATCCATTTGCAAACCAGCTTGGTCAGCAGAAAGCTTCGACTTATGAGCACTCAATCGCCCTTTGAGCTGTTCCAGATCCATCGCCCGGGTATATCGCTTGTAAACGTCAAGCCGAGTCTGAGCGACCTTGAGTTGCAATTCTGCCTGAGTCACCGTAAAGGCACTACCATCAAGTTCCAATTCTGAAACTCGCCCCCGCTTAAAGAGTTGACGATACTGTTCGTATTTATCCTTGGAAGCGTCGAGGTTAATCTGAGCTCGTTGGACTTCAGCCTCCCGTGACTTAAGCCCTTTCGTATAGCGTCCTTCTTCGAATGAATCGATAGCGATTTGAGCTTGCGCCGTATCCGTCTTTGTTTCTTCTAATGTAGCGGTCGCTTCATGAACATTCGTTTTCTGTAGGCTTAAGTTCTCTTCGATCTTTTTCGTATCAAGGCGGACCAACTCATCGCCTTCCTTCACGATCGCTCCCGATTCTACAACCCAGGTCACTGTATTTCGCCCGCGCACCTTACACTTAATCTCGGTATTCTCGGAGCTTTCCAAAGTTCCCTGTTCGGTCACAGAGATCGTGATCGGGCCACGCGTTACCTTGTAGGTCAGATTTTCGACAACTTCTTTGGATAACAGATTATTAGGTAAGTAGTAAACACCAGCCACGGCACCACCAACAAAGACACCCAATATCAAAAATCTGATGACCCATCGCCCAAAACCGGCGCGTTCTCTATTATTTGAATCAGTTGACACTTCAATACACTCTTTCCAAATCGTTTTTACGAAAGTATCTGGTTTAAACCACCCATACTAAGCAAGCGTGGACATTTACCTATTATATATATTTTCTTTTCTTCGTAGAAAAAAGACACTCTACCCCACCATCCGAACGAGGGGTGGGAAGCTATTGAAAAACTCTATTCAGGACTCGTGACAGGTCGTTTTTCGTCAGATTCGCCGGGAACATTGGCTTCTAGCGGCTGATTCGTTTTGTCGTCAGACTGTTTTCCAAGAACTTGTTCCAGTTCGGCGTCCATTCGATTTTTTGCCCGTTTCAGGACGGCATCTTCAATGCCCTGCTGAAGATTCATTAGTTTCTGAGTTAGTTTCTCCATTCCCTGCAATTCCTCTTCCGGAGATGCTTCTTCCATTTTGGATGTTGAGGTGACATCCGCAGCTTGAGGATCAACTTCCGTATCCACTCGCTTCTCATCATCTGATGAATCAACTTCACCTTCTTTCGTGTCAACGGTATTCAGCAGTTCCTCCTCTTCAATGTCCTGCAACATCTCCTCAACCGGCGGCAAGGGCTCATCAACCCAGCTCCCACCCTCATCCAATTCCATGATGCCAAGTTCACGTTGCAAACGCATGCGAGCCGCCTGATACTGCATCCAGGTACTCAGGAATGTTCCTTGCGTTTGAGCCAATCGGCTATAGCTGTTCACAATATTCAATGCCAATGTTTCACCAAGTAATTGCTGACTTTGACCTGGTTGAGCTGGGCGTACAGGTCGATAGAGTCGCGATTGAGTAGAATCCACCAAACGAATCGCGATGGCAACCTGACGTCGGTCTACTTCCAATTTCTGGCGTAACATTTCCGTTCGGCGCAACAACGCCCGTAATCCGTAATTTAGGCGATCCTGGGATTGAATAAACTGACGTTTGTCTTGTTGATAACTGATCAGTGATTGTTTCAGCTGATTGCGTTCAATAAGTCTGGTGATGGGAGCATCGAATTGGATGCCAAAGCGTAAGCTACCAGTCTCCGCTCGAAAGCTTACCGGATTATTCTTCTTTGTATACAGATCGCCCGCTGCCGTTAGATTGACGGTCGACAACAGTTGATTCTCACGCATTTTGATTTGACGCCAGGTATCGACCAAAGCCGCTCTGGCATTCTTAAAGTCGAGACGATTATGAAGCGCAATTTTGAATGCATCCTCGAATGGCAACTCGAAGGATCCAACGGATATTTTTTCGAGCTTTGCTCGAGCCTGCGCCAATCCCGCGCGATCGGTCAATCGCTTCAGGCGACCACGCCAAACGACCATTTCACGGATCGTCTGGTCCGGTTCAGCCACTCCTGCACCATCTATAATCTGTTGCAAGGCATCCTTCTCAGTGCCAGCCAGTTCAAGCAACGCTTCCAATTCAGCTTTCAGACTAAGGCGAGCAGCACGAAATTCCTCAATCTCTGTTTCCGTCATGCGGGATTCTCGTACTTCTGCCGCCTCTCCCATTTCTGCCACATCAAGCTCAATATTCCCAAACCAGGTAGCCAATGCCGGCATAATAGCTTCAAGCTCCGCAAGCACCGGCTGTAAAATCTCAAGGGTGGCCGGTTCTTCCAGATTAGCAATCGATTCGCGCGCTGCTAATATCTGATCTTCAACAGCAAGCGACTCATCTGTGATAAAGGTGAAATCTTCCACTAAGGATTTATCGATGTCGATTGGCAAATCCGGAGGCAAGCCCAGTTCATTAGTCTGATATTGCTCAATAGCATTCTTGTAACCGACATTTCGGTCCAGTAAGCTCGATTCCTGAGCAACAACATCCTGACGCATGATGTCTACCTGAACGAGACCCACTAATCCAAGGTCTAGATACTCTTCAAACTGCTCCAGATTTTGTTTCTGGCGTTTAACACTTATTTCAAGGTTCCGAACTGTCTGTTGGTTTTGCAGCAGACCATAAAATCCATTAACAAACGTATTTCCACTGCCGCTGTTAACAAAGGTACCAGGACTCCCCCGACGAACGTTAGCAACAGCCGATTCGCCGATCGTGACTTGCGTAAAGAAGCCTTGCTGATATTGTGAAAAGGCACGAATGCCGGCCAGTAAATTTCTTTCAGACTGCGTGAGACTCTCCAACGCAATATGTTTTCCAGCTCCACGCAGCAGAGGCTGCACAAAAGCAAAGTTAGCGATCGACGTTGTAAAATCAGCCGTCTCACCGGTGAACTCAAAGATAAACGAATTCGCAAATCCAACCACCAGGTTACCTGCCGTATCAAGCTGACGACGCATCTGTAATGCCGGATTTTTACCCACCGTTAGTCGATTACTTTCCCGACTCGTCGAAGCTGGGTAGAGAATCGTATTACCTGTGGTTGGATCAACACGCAAGCCGGCGGGGTTAACAACACCTCGGTGACGATAGTTTGTGTTATAGCCGCCGAAATACTGCGAATCCAATCGAAATCGTTCAGTTGTCACATCGAGAGCTGCGAGATAAAGCGTCTCTTTTTGACGTTGGTACTCGGGCGAATGAATGTACGCCAACTTCAGGGATGCCTCGGCATTAAGCTTAATATTTCCTTCTTCGTCAAACTCAATATACCCAGCTAGTTTTTCCTGCCACTGTTCATTGGTAAATTGACTTGTGACTCCATCTTCGTCCCAGTATTCCCATCCGTCATAGCCATTGACTTTGTGCATGTATAAATTGGAATTTACGTCATCTTTCGGGCGAGCAATATTAGTGGATTCTGAATCATCATAAAACCGACTTCGATCATCCACGGCCACCGTGTAGTTCTCTAGATTCCAACGCTGATCGCCTGCTCGTTCGGCAATCACTTCCATCGCCTGCTGATCTGCTTCGCGAAGATAGTTACGATCTGCACATCCTGCCAGACAGGACACCAATAGAATCAGACAATAGGTCGTTGGCCAAATTTTCATACGGAAGGTATGCATATCAATTATTTGTGGTGGGGATTCGTAGTCGCTTACAATAAACACAGCGCATATGCCAAATGTAGTACTCCGAACTAACCTGTAAATCGCTTGAGAATCCTTCTCTAATTAGCTATTCGAGTCGTTTTATACGTTTTTCTATAATTATTTTCAGATGGACAACGCACGGAAATGTGGACAAATAACCAGGATCCTGCAGAAGCTTATTACCGAGCAGTTGAGGAATCGAAAGAGCGTATAAGGAAAGAAAAAGACTGGGCTTTTCAAAGGCGATTAGTTGAGAAAAGAAGGATTGCCCGACTTCCAGCTTGCCCGAAATGCGGAGCAAAGTGCGAATACGGAATTGCTCAGTGCGAATCCTGCAGCACCTCTTTAGTTTGGGCTGAGTATTTAGTCGGATTGCCTGGGGATGAGTCCAAACTGCAGCAACAGCTATCGCTGGACCAACAGAAGTACCAAAAACGACGCGCAAAACGCCGGAAAATCAGAAGACGATTCCGGGATCGTGAATCACGGTGGAAAAAACAACAACTGCTCGCTTTCGCTATCTTTTCGATTGCTTTCGTCATCATTTGCTTCGTGCTCTGGCCGGAAATAAAGTTCTATCTGCCAGATATTAGCTTTGATTGATCTTTCAGACGACACGACATTTCCTTGTTCCTAGTGGATAAGAAATAGTGCTATAATCTCAGTCAACCGTATATATCTACTTTTATCATGGAGCATTATCATGATGCGCAAACTAGCTACTTTATGCAGCTTTGTGGCTGTTACCGTAATTATCTCCGGCGCAATAGCCGCAGAGGAAAAGAAAGAAAACAAATACACCACGAAGAAGTTTATGCAGGCAGTTAAGACTGGAGGCCTGCACACTAAAGTCATCAAAGGGGAAGCTTCCGAAGAGGAAACCAAACTGTTTGTTGCCTACGTAAAAGCACTTCCGACAAATAAGCCTCCTAAGGGGTCCGCCGATAGTTGGAAAAAACTAACCGGGGCCTTGGCAAAAGCTACCGAAGCTCATCTGGCCGGTAAAGAAGGTAGTGCTGAAGCATTGACCAAAGCGATGAATTGCAAAGCATGTCACACTCCTCACAAGGTTTATCCGCCTAAACCGTAACTCACCAATCTTTTAAGAACCCATGAAAAATGCTTGGTAAATGGATAGGTTTGCCGAGCATTTTTTATTTCCCCCTAATGACTCCTATGAAATCATTCCCAGCATTCGGCCTCCTCGTACTTTCAGTACTCTACTCCGATTTCCTCACTGCCCAAGATGTCGTCACGGGCACTCTCTTTCCAAGAACAATAACTCACAGTCAGCCACTGAAAGGCTGGGCCCCCTACACCACCGCTGGAGAAATTCATCAACCATACTCCATGGTATTTCTCTATGCCTCCTGGAAAGAACTGGAACCTATCGAAGACCAGTACGAATTTGAGAAATGGGAGAAGGAAGATTGGACTCATCCGCGTGCCAAAGGGAAGCACATCATCTTTCGTATTTACATGGACTATCCCACGAAAGAGTCCGGAATTCCGCCGTGGTTGCTCGAAAAAGGTGTCGAGACCGAAAAGTACTCGCAACACGGTGGCGGGATCACGCCAAATTATAATCATCCGGAAATGCGAAAGGCATTGGCTAAATTCATCGCAGCACTGGGAGCCCGATACAATCTAAATCCTCGCGTTGCATTTATCCAACTCGGACTTCTCGGACATTGGGGAGAATGGCATACCTATCCACAGCCGGAACGTTTTGCCGACCAAACCACAACTAAAATTGTTGTCGAAGCATATCGTAAAGCCTTCCCGGACAAAATGTTGATGGCCAGATATCCACGGGGCTACGCGGCCATTCCAAAGTGGCTTGGGTTTCATGACGACATGTTCCCGGCTGACACTCAAAATGGGAAAGACTGGGCATTCCTGACCAAGCTCAAAGTATCAGGGCAGGATAAAAACTGGATGGTCGCTCCGATCGGCGGTGAAATGGAGCCTTTTCAAGCTGAGAAGTGGATGACCCTGCAATATGGTAATACGCTGAAAGCATTACTCAATGGTCATTTTTCCTGGGTCGGCCCCTACTGCCCTGCACTCGTTAAGACACTAGATAAGCAGTATTTAGATAATAGTAAAAAACTTATACAACAGATGGGATATGACTTTTATATTCATACCTACGAACACACAAAAAAACTCAAACAAGGTGAGCCTCTTCAATTGTTTCTCAGCGGAGCGAATCAGGGAATTGCTCCGTTTTATTACAAGTGGCCGGTACAACTGGCGTTGATCAATGCTCGCGGAGAAATTGCAACTACCCAAACCGATTTGGATATTCGTCGCTGGGTACCCGGTGAGTTCAAAACACTCATCACAGCCCCGTCCAAGAACCTTTCACCTGGACTTTATCGTCTGGGAATCGGAGTGATCGACCCCTGGAGCAAGCAGCCTCGCCTGCAGTTTTCCAACAAAATGGAGCTCCACAAAGATGGGTGGCAAATTCTCAGTCATCTCGAAATAACCAAATAGGTGGCTTGGTTTACCACAGTAATTGGCTAACCGTCAAAACTCTTTTCAGCCGATAAGAATTAAAAGGTTTGAAGAGAAGTGAGCACCAAATTGTGAACGAGTTAAAGCGAATATTCAGGCTCGACCTGCGCTCGATAGCGTTAATGCGGATGGCCGTCGCATGTGTTCTGATTGGTGATCTGATCGACCGGCTCATTCAATTTCGGCACTTCTACTCGGTTGATGGCGTCATCCCGTTTGCCTCGGCACAGGAATACTATGCTAATATGCCCACCTGGTCACTCCACTTACTTGTAGAGAGTGACCCTTATCAACTTTTTCTGTTTGGAATTCATTTAGTCTTTGCCTGCGGGTTACTGCTGGGGTTCAAGTCGCGGATTGCCGCAGCAGGCTGCTGGATTTTGTTTGGATCGCTGATCGCTAGAGCGCCCGTATTACTAACCGGCGGTGATATGCTCATGTCATCCATGTTGTTTTGGTTGATGTGGATTCCATCGGGTCGTTTTCTAAGTCTGGATTCCAAACTTAAGAAGTCCACTACCTCATCCATAACAACACACTGCAGTTTGGCAACCGTTGGAATCCTGCTGCAGTTTGTGGTCATGTATACGCTCACGGGAATCTACAAATGGAATCCGGAATGGCATGACGGTACGGCTCTTTTTGTGATCATGGATGATCATGCCCTCACCAAACCACTTGGGATTTGGTTAACTCAATACCCAGGTATCCTTAAACTGCTTACCTACGGAACGTTAGTTATTGAACTCGCCGCACCAGTTCTGCTTCTCAGCCCGGTGGCAACGCAACGATTTCGAAGTGTCGGAGTAATCTTATTCATCGGACTGCATACCGGTATCTTTCTCACAATGGAAGTACTCGGGTTTTCGCCTATCAGTATCGCAGGCTTACTGGCAATCACCCCGTCACTCTTATGGAATTACGCTCCTTTACAATTAATCTCAAGACGGCTACACAACTCTCATTCCGTGGACAAACCTAAAGGAAGCAAAGAGGATACCGCCATAGAGTTCCCTCACCAGCCGCTATCACATACCGAAAAGCTGACCGAATGCTGCGCCGGACTTGGCTTAGCTTGCATGCTCTTTTTCGCCTCCTGGCAAATGCTCTTACACGGCGAACTAGTGCAGATGCAATACAAAGTTAACTGGAGCGTTCACCAATTACGAATGGATCAAACGTGGACGATGTTCCACATCCCAAGCCAACTTTGTTATCGCTATTTACTGGAAGGAAGAGATGAAAACGGTGAATTCGTAGATCTTCTGCGAGGCAATACAACGCGTACTACAGTGGACGATCAGCCCCGGATACCTGAGAAGCCAATCCGCTTTGAGTCGTCTCGCTGGTTATTGCTTTATCGCCAGATGGGAACCGCGCAATATTTCAATCAACAACTGCACACCATTCGTTATTTACAAACCCACAACCCTGCCAGTGTCGATTTACCCACAGCAAAGCAACTAAAAATAAAGGAAATCGTATTCCATGGAGCAGCAGGTACGAGAGACGTTAGAGCCCTCACCAATCTGGTTGTACTGGCTCATGTAGACTTTCGAGCCAAAGGAGCATACCACAGTGGTCAGCCCCATGGAGAGTGGCAGCACTTTCGAGATGACGGGTCGCTGGACTCCAAAGGAACCTACGACTATGGCCTGCGTCATGGAACGTGGAGATTTTACCATCCCAATGGTAAGCTAGCTTCTGAGGGAGATTTTGATCTGGGGCACGAACACGGCTTGTGGACAATGTACGACGAAGAAGGAAGTCGTTCCGCTCATGGAGAATTTGTCGATGGGCAAAAAGAAGGTACCTGGACATTTTGGTACGACAATGGTGGCATGTCGACTGGCTTTTTTAAGGACGATGAATTAGTCAAGTAATGCCGTAACGACCACCTCCAATTATTATCTAGCCGAAAAGCGTTGAAGTGACTAAACTTTAGCATCTTATATGATTTGAAGATTTATGACTTTGTTTGCACATTCCCTACCACCGAATGCCGGTTTTCTACCCACTCGTGCGTCATTGATGCTCGATGCTGTTTTCTTAGCAATGTTTCTCGTGGTTCCCATACTATTATGGAGTATCCGGCTTGCCAAAAAAGGGAAATATCAACTTCACAAAAAAGTCCAGATCCTGACAGCAGTCGTTTTGCTGATAGCCATTATCGCCTTTGAACTTGATATGCAGATCTTTGGATGGAAACAGTACCTAGACCCGCATCGCTCTTTTTCAACCATCACCACCTTCCTCTTCCTGCACCTTTGCTTTGCCATCCCCACCCTCTTGCTTTGGCCTACGGTAATCATTCTGGGTATAAAACGTTTTCCCAATCCACCTGAGCCTAATGCACATAGCAAACTTCATAAACGTCTGGGGTGGATTTCAGCGTTGGGGATGATCTTAACAAGCATCACCGGTTGGATATTTTACTACATCGCATTTGTATCCGTCGTGTAGTTCCACCACGAGCTCAATTCTATTTGCTACCGCTACGATTACGTCGCGTACGCTCGATTCTGATTCGGCAACCGATAGCTACGGTTTCCTGTTTGGCCGGAAGTTTACCCTCCTTAGCCGCCGCAACTGCTAATTCCAGATATCGAACTTTCACTTTGTCCGAGTCCGTACTGTCATCCATCGCCCCCATATACACAACGTGACGTTCTTTATTTAGAACGAAAAACTCGGGTGTATATCCAGCACCGTACTTTTTAGCAATTTCCTGTGTTTCATCAAACAGATATGGGAAGTTAAAGCCTTTCTGCTTTGCCCGTTCTTTCATGGCAGGAAGAAGATCTTCTTCCACTTTATTTACGTTAATTGCCACTAAGGCCACATTCGCTTTTTTCGCCTCTTGGGCGAACGTCACCAATCGATCTTCATAATCAACCGCATAGGGACAACTGTTACAGGTGAATACGACGACCAGCACGTCGTAATCTTTGAAATCCTCAAAAGCATATTTCTTACCATCCGTGGCCGGTAAAGCCGTCCACTTGGGAGCTGGATCCTTGATATCTAAAACCGGATTGAATTCTCCGGCTTGGGCGGATGGGAGGAGGAAGCTAAATGCCAAAACAAGGATTAAGACCATTCGCATAACTAATCTTTCTTTCTCTGTTGTCGCCGGTAATTGTTTCTCTGCTCAATGTAACCTGTCATAGGCGTGCATTCCACTAACTAAGTCCCGCGTAACGGACGATCGTCTTAATTCCCTGTGGCTCTCGATTTGTATAGTGCCATAAGCTTTCAGACGGATCTACCTGCTCTGTAATCATACGGGCAATCGTCTCACCATATTGCGAATTCAAACCCGCCAGATGATTGATCGCTGACTGCATATCCTGAGGCGCATTATTTACCGTACCAAGATAGAGATGATTACCAAGAATCGCATTTCTCATGATCTGATTAACATCAAATTCACGTGTCTGAGGTAATCGAGAAGCACCCAGCCAAACCATAATGCCACATCCGGCTAATAGGCCAGCAGCCTGCATCATCACCCGATCATTACCAGTACACTCCAGAATCAATTCGAAGCCATCCTGTTCGACACTTTTTGGAGTAAAGTCCAAGGTATCAGCATTCACATATTTAGCATCGAAGTCACGAACCAGACCGGCTCGAAACGTGTCCTCAGCGTCACGGCCAAACACTGTCACTTCCCAACCTCTAGCACGGCAACAAATAACCGCAGCAAAAGCAATGGGTCCCATACCCGTAATGAATACGCGGGGAGGATGATCCACCCACTCCTGATTACCTAACCGTGCCGCCTGCGCCTGCGCCGCTTCGCGGACCGCTTTCTCAGAAACCGAAATTGGTTCGGAGAGAATCGCTACTTGTTCTATACCTTGTGGTACCTGATATAGAAACTCCGGACGATCAATCCACTGAGGAAGTGAAAATCCATGTTCCCATACGATGCCACGCTCAACATAAGCACCCCAGGGCATCATGTCCGGACGACGATTTATTTTAAACCTATCGATACCTTCCGTGGTTGGGCCGGTGGTTGGACGCCGAACTGCAGGCACAACCAAATCCCCAGGCTTCACTTTCTCTACACCTTCACTGACTTCAAGAACCCGAGCTAAACACTCATGTCCTAAGACCAACTTCTCGTCGCCCGGTGGTACGTGAGGAGTTCCTGCATGAAGAATCTCCCGATCCGTTCCACAAACTCCCAAAAAAACAGTTTCACAAATCACTTCGCCGGGTAAAACTTTACGCGGTTCGAGCGGAGCGATAAGTTGAGGCTGCGGATTACCCGGAATCGCAGCAATAGACTGAAACGACATTGTCCGATACTTCCTCTTTTAGTTACGTAGTAACTGATACGGCTTGGCTGAGACATGCGTTGGCTTGCCGGCGACAAGCTCACTTACTAACTTACCTGTCGCGGGGCCCATTGATAGCCCCAACATATTGTGTCCTGTTGCAACCAGAACATTATCCATCCGCGGACTGGTATCAATAATGGGAATGCCGTGGTAGATCATGGGTCGCCAACCATACCATTCTTCTTCAACATAATCACCATAAGGTTCACGCAGGTAGGGCTCAGCACCTTTCTTTAGCAACTCAATCCGACGTCGATTAATGGAAGTGTCGTAACCTGAAAACTCCATGGTTGAACCTAACCGATAACCTGACTGCATAGGCGTCATGGCAACACGATGCTGAGGGAAAATCATTGGGATGCGTGGCGAGTACTGCGGTTTCGGATAAGTCAATGAATAACCTTTGCCCGGTTGAATAGGAAGATCGGCCCCAATCTCCTTCTCCCATTGTGGAGAAATCGCACCCACAGCAAGCACAAACTTGTCTGCTTCTATAACACCATCCCGAGTTAAAACCCCGGTTGCTTTAATCCCCTTCCGCTTGAATTTAAAAACCTCCGTGGCTTCGAGAACATCGACATCATAGTTTTGCAGCACGCGCTTCCACTCTGACATCAGGCGATCGGGACGCAAATGAGCATCCTCCTCATAATACCAACCGCCAGCAATATCCTCGGCAACAGCCGGTTCAAGCTCAGATAAAGCACAAGTATCAAAGCGTTTGGCTGACAACGAAAAGTGCTTGGTCAGAAATTCGTCTGTAGCCTGATAAGAATCCATCGCAGCTTGATCTTTATATACATAAAGCAGACCATTCTTCTGCCATTCACATTCAATCTGCTCCCTCTCAATCAGGCTTTGGTAAAGATGCAGCGATGATTCGAGTAGCGGCATACGAGCTTCTGCCGCCTGCAACATGTGACGCTGATTACACCTCAATGCAAATTTCACTAGCCACAACCATAATCGAGGACTAACACGCGGCTTGATATAGAGCGGGTTATGCCGCTTGAACAAAGTCTTTAGGGTGCTCGATACGGCGCCGGGACTTGCCAGTGGCAAGGCATCACTAGGACAAATCAGGCCGCAATTTCCATGTGAACACTGACTACCAAGCGTATTCTTATCGATTAATGTAACGCGATAACCGGCCTGCCGAAGAAAATAGGCGCTCGAAGCTCCGATGACTCCGCCACCAATGACAATAACGTGTGACTGTTTCTGCTCTGCCATGGTTAACTACCCGATTTCCCAATTCCAAATCGGAGATGATCACCGTCTTGTAATATCATTTGAGCGTCTGCGGTAATATACGCCGTTCCCCGAACCGTTGGAATACAACGCGAGCCGTCTTCATTCCAGACCGCTGAAGCTTCAAATACACTACCGACAATGCTTTCCTGTCGCCAAATTTCTCCCGGAGCAATGACACCATCTTCCAATAAACAGGCCACTTTGGCGCTAGTTCCCGTCCCACATGGTGAACGATCGTACTGCAAACCGGGGCACAATACAAAATTCTTTGAGTCGGCGTTCGGATTGTCTGTTTCAGCAAATAGCTCAATATGATCAATGGCTTTTCCGTCTTCGCCGACAATTCCTTCACCGGCCAATGCAGCCGTCACTGCGGTACAATATTCCGTCAACCCGGGAATATTTTCAATCTCGAGTTGTTGGCTATGGTCCTTCATTAAAAAGAACCAATTTCCACCCCAAGCGATATCGCCCTGAGCTAGACCATACCCCGGTACATCAATGGCAACATCTTTGCGGTATCGGTAGCTGGAGATATTCGTCAACTCAACGGTATGATCGTCTACTAGCTCGAATTCGATAACACCTACCGGTGACTCCACTTTTTGACTTCCCAACTCGATCTGTCCAAGATATTTGAGTGTAACCCCAAGTCCAATCGTGCCATGTCCACACATCCACAATGACCCGACGTTATTAAAGAAAATGATCCCGTAATCACATTCGGGATGTTCCGAAGGTACAAGCAGTGCGCCAACCATGGCATCCCAACCTCGCGGCTCATTCACGATAGCACTACGTAAGTCGTCAAATTTTTCATTGAAAACCTGCATTTGCTCTAAGACGGAACCACCACCCAAATCCGGAACGCCGGAAATGACAATCCGCGTGGGCTCGCCCCCGGTGTGTGAATCTATAACACGTATTGGTTCTGACATAGCGTTATCTGATTTCCAGAACAGGCTCACCAAGTACATCCATGCGAGGTGCACAGCCCATCCCCGGATCGGTCGAGGCACGCATGCGACCGTTGACTCGCTGCGGAGCATTTTCGGCAATGCTAACCGGTCCGTAACTATTGAAGTCAGTGGAACTGAATAGCAACTCAGTGGGTGTACTGTGTGCCAAATGCGCAATCGCTGCGGTAGTAATATCACCACCCCAACTATCTTCGATCGTCATTCCCACGCCAATTGAAGCACATAGCTCCCGAGCCTGAGCGGCTTTCGTCAGGCCACCAAACTTACTGATCTTGATATTCACCACATCCATAGCCTGATCGGCATAACCTTTCATCAGAACATCGAGCGAATCAATACACTCGTCCATTACAAAAGGATGATTGGTGCGTCGTCGAATCGAGAGGCATTCTTCATAGCTAAAGCAAGGCTGTTCAATATAGACATCGACATCTGCCACACCGCGTACCACTCTTGCTGCTTCATGCATCAGCCAGCCGGTATTGGCATCAGCAACAAGTTTGTCGCCGGTCTGTAGGCGTTCAGCAACTTTATGAATTCGTTGAATATCAACATCGGGATCACCACCCACTTTAAGTTGGAAACGACGGTAACCTTCATCACGATAACTCTGCACATTATCTGCCATCGCTTCAGGCTCCTGCTGTGAGATGGCTCGATAAAGAACAAAGTCGTCTCCATAACGGCCTCCTAACAATTCACAAATTGGCAATCCTGCGGTTTGGCCTTTGATATCCCAGCAGGCTATATCAATTGGAGACTTTACATACGGATGACCTTTCAACGCACGATCCATCAAGCGATTAAGGGGACCCAGCTTTAGTGGATCCTGACCAATAAGGTGTGGGGCCAATTCGCGGATGCCGCTGCGAACACCGTCCGCATAAGCGGGTAAATAAAACGGCCCCAGCGGACAACACTCGCCATAGCCGGCTAGTCCAGTATCTGTAATAACTTCCACTACATTACTATCAAATACGGTCACCGATTTACCGCCGGACCACTTATAAGTCGTTTCATGCAGAGGAAGGTCTACCTGATATACACGAATAGCTTCGATCTTCATCGATATTTATCTCCAGATGATTTTTTCTTCGACAGGCTGTGGAGCCCCTTTTTTCCGTTCTGGCCAGTCGTTCTTGGGATAGCCCAAATAAAAGATCCCTAAACAGCGATCCTCGTCTCCGTCGAACCCGAATTCCGCTCTGACTGCCGGTACGTCATAGACAGGAGCCGTAGACCAAAATCCACCTAGTCCTTCGGCCGCTACTGACAGATGGAGGTTTTGTACCGCACAGGCGACAGCCATCACTTCTTCTTCCGCAGGGATTTTACCGGGATGTCGCTTCATTCCTAAAACAATCGCGACACGAGTACATTCCGCATAGGCTGCCATCTTCTCTCGCTTGGCTTCTCTAAATTCTTCTTCCGACGTGTGAGCGGTATAAGCCTGCCGCAAAAATTCTGCGAGGTCTTTTAAGGAGTCTCCCTGATAAACCGTAAATCGCCAGGGTTCAGTGAGTCCATGGGTTGGCGCCCAATTGGCGTTACTGAGCAACCGTTCAATTGTCTCTCTGCTTACCGGACGTTCCGAAAAGTTAGACTCACCGATACTCACAATCGGCTTTACTGTACGTCTAAATTCGATCAGTTCACTAAGGGACTGCAAGTCGATCATGATTAACTCAATTGGCTTTTAAGAAAGAAATCTCGTATGAACAGAACTAGTTTCTGTCTCAAGTTATCTGTTGATTGTACTTATGGACATTTCGAGTGTTAACCATGAATAACGGCGGATTTCAATCTGCCTAGGACGGCCTTCGAGACTAGGATTCCAAGTGGTATACTAAGGCACTTAAAAACATACGCGCCCATAGCTCAGCTGGATAGAGCAACGGACTTCTAATCCGTAGGTCGCAGGTTCGAATCCTGCTGGGCGTGCTTTCACTAAAAAGAATGAATATCTAACTGGTGCGAAATCATTCATCCTTTTCACTCTTGTGTGATTTGAAAGCGTGAACAATCCCCATCAGCCCGACAAATAACAAAAACAATCCAAGCAAAATACCTCCCTCAGCTCCTGGCATGCTTAAACACAAAAATATAAGCGCTACACCAACTAATGCTGTGAAGATCCAAAGTGGATATCTGATGATCGCTAAACTAACAGAGTAAACCTTATACAATCCGGACTCAGGATTTTTGGCTGCCCGCATACCCAGCTTCAAGATGATAACCGCGATTAGCATACCAATCGTTCCCACTAGATTCGGATCCAACTGCGCCCAAATAAACATTTGCATTACCTCCCTTCCTCAGTATCTGAAAATCGTTATCTCTGTTTTATCACTTACTTTCATCGGCAACTGAGCCATAAACAACTTGAACTGATTCTTAAATCGCATGACATTACGAAGTTCACACGCTCTGGAAACACGTTGATTTGTGTTGTGCAATCCATCTTAGCAACGACTTTCTCTGGTATTCGCCCATATTCGTACCGATGCTAATTGGTGGCTGGTGGGTATTTCTTAAGCAAATCAAACAATACCCAACGATTACCTGCAATGCGTGTAGGAGCCAATATTACCAAGGGGTCAACAAGTGTTTCGATTGTGGATCTGTAAGCTTTACCGATAATGGGGACACGTTCTCTAAAAGACTCAAAAAAGAAGTTTTGATGTACTCGGTTGGATTTTCCCTCCTGTTTTGTTTTTTCTTAGTGAGTGATTCTGTGGCGGGAAAGGAGCTTTCGATAATAGCGATCTACGGAGCTGGGACATCATTTCCAATCCTTCTCTAGATGCTAATTCTCAAGGTATTCAAACCGCACTCGTCGTGACCTGAGGACCGTGTTACCAAAATCGAAAATGGAGAGAGCGGAGATAAATAAGAAGATTCGCAGCCAACTCCACAGCCGCCATTGCTTAGCCGCTGACAGTTTTGTTCATGCTGGTTGTTTAGCTTCGTTAGAGGTAAGATACGGTTAAGGACCAGACCGCATAGTCATTTCAGCTCACTTAACGTCTGGTGTTGCTTTCTGAAGATGTTCCTTTATCTAAAATCACTGGCAGCATTTGAGGTCAAGGCTCTTTATCCAGCGTGGGCGAAGTTGAAGATTTATTATCCGGAGTTTGTTGATGCAGTTTGACGGCCAAAAGCAAGTCGCAAATCAATACCAACCGCCTCATTCCCCTTCACCAACAAAGGGCAAGTCTAATAAAACTCTTGTGATACTGATCCTGGTTCTGGTGGGAGGATTTTTCCTGATCTGCTGTGGCGGTCTTGGGGGATTGACGTATTTCGGTGTGGATATAGTCTCATCAGAGGTGGAAAACCAAGTCCGGAACCATCCGATGATTAAGGCCGAAATCGGGGAGATCAAATCATTTGATATGAGCCTGACTAAATCTGCGCACATCAGAGAAGATGACGTCTTTGTCTTTGATGTCCAGGGAACCAAAGGGGACGGAGAGGTAACTGCCAAGATTTTCACCAACTCAGAGGGTATGGAGGAAATCATCCGGGCAAGCCTGAAAACATCCACCGGTAAGACGATGAGCTTGATACCCTAGCTTGATCCTGCTGGGAGTATTATTTTTTTGAACGAAGGAAAGAAGCGATGGTTCGTTTACTCAGCGGTTGCCTCATTCACCTGCTATTGCTTCTGCTGAGCACAGGTTTTGCGAATCTCAACGCAGACGAAGCTCCCCGCTGGGCTCTTAGCTACGATGCCGGGTATCGTGATGCAAACGGTGCTTATGCCGGTGGTAGTGAGATCATGCATCTGGTTGCCCATCAAGGAAAACTCTATGCTGCCAATGGATACTGGATGGATGCTCACTGGGTGATTCCACCGAATTTCCAAAAACAGTCAGCACAGGTCCTGCGGCTCGACAAGTCCGATGGTAGCTGGCAGGTCGATTTAGAGGCAGGAGCGACGAACGGATACGACCTTCGATATATGAAGGGCAACATTCTCAAATCAGTCACATTTTCTTACGGGGCCGATGGCAAACCACTCGAGCGCCCGGTCAACTTGCTCGTCATGGCAGCCGGCGCAACTTTCGAACGCGGCGGAGCGGTATCCGCCTGGGTCCGTGATGACACCAAGGGTACCTGGGATCACTCGATCGTTCGGCACGGTGCAAACAGTGGTGGAATCCGCTGGGTTCCCAGAGACATGGAACTCTATCGCGACAAAGAAACAGGAGTCGAGCGTCTCATCCTCCTGCTAGGAAATCCCGGCGTTGTTTCCGGGGTCTATGATCCAAATATTCCAGGTAAGATCCGTTGGGAAACAGTACTTGAATATCCTTTTCCGGACATCGGTAGCGTCTCGACTCGCCCTCTTGGAATCGTACAGGCGAACAACTCACTTTTGTTCTCGGTGGACGACGCTATCCTGCGCCGGAACGACGGCATACGCCCCAGCTATACCGAAATCGTCCGACTGGCAGATGATGTCGATACAGATGTCGGAGGTATTCGTGGACTAACCGCCATCAAAAATCCAAACGGGCCGGGACAGTCGATTCTATTCTTATGGGCGCCGGGAGGACGATCTACCAGTCAAGTCAAACGACTGGACCCCGACGGCAGGGGGGGGTACTCCCTCCATGACGAAGAGAGCATGATGGAACTCATGGAAAAGCATCTTGGCCGGGACGTGACTTACACCCTAGGAGCTCACAATATGATGTATCCGATTCATGATCCTCAAAGTGGCGAACTTGTACACCTCATTGGATTCCAGGGAAACCTGGCGGGAAAAAACAATCTGCAATGGACGGGAAGCCGACTCTATGCCGGTGCACTGTATGCCATCCGCCGCGCTGATCAGACTTATTCCATCCATGAAGTAAATAATGCCTACTCACCGGGCAAGCCCACACTCGTCTCTCCTCGTGCATTTTGCCTTTCTCCTTTCGAAGACAACGCACTTTTCATTGGTGGGCATGACTCCAGCAATCGCATCTCAGACGACATGGCCTGGATTTGCAAAGCACCTCTGGAAGTTGTACTAGGAATCAAAAAGGGGCTTGATCTAATCGAGAAACCACTTGAATCAGAAATAGCAGAGAAGTTACAAGAAGGGCCGGTTTACGAATTAAGAATATACAAAGCCAACGAAAATCGTTTTGATCACCTCATCACCCGCTTCCGTGAATACACAGATCGTATTTTCTCCAAATACGACATGCAATCAATAGGTTACTGGGTTCCCACTGATGGTACCGTTCGCCAAAAACGCCGGATCGTATACATCCTTAAACATCCGTCCCGTTACGCAGCTTACTCGAATTGGATCCACTTCACTAACGACCGGGAATGGCAGCGGGTTCTTGAGATGCCCACTTTCAAAGGGCTCTTAGCTGAAAAACCAACCAGCCTCTTCATGAATGAAACCGAATATTCAAATCAATTTGGCAAAGGGTTTAATGAAAAAGCGGGCATTTTAGAACTTCGCACCTACACTGCCCGAGAAGGTAAACTTAGTACTTTGAAAGACCGATTCCAGAATCATACCACGGCCTTATTCGAGAAGCATGGAATGGCGAATCTTGCCTATTGGACTGCCTTTGACGCTCCGGAAAACAAAACCACTTTGATCTATATGATCCAACATAAAAATCGTGAACAGGCCAATGCAAATTGGAAAGCTTTCCTGTCAGATCCTGACTGGCAACAAGTATCTGCCGAGTCGACCAGCGGCGGAAAGTTGCTGGCAAAACCACCAGAGAGTCTCTATCTTCGGCCGCTGGACATTTCAGTTCCCTAGGCGACTAAAAGCCAGGAGTTTCAAATCTCCCGATGAGACGGGGGATATCAAATAATGGCTTCTTGATTACTGCTCAGTGGTGTAGGGACGGTATTTGGGAATCGGAACATAATTTCCTTTACCTTTTTCCCAGCGAAACATGTCACCATCGACAACCAAATCTTTGCGTGCATTTAGCTTTTCCTCCGGAGCCGCAAAGACTTTAGGCGCAACCTTTTGCAGTTCTGCTTTTAACTCCGCAAAACGCTCATCCGCAGCAAGATTTCTCCACTCATTGGGATCCTTGCTAAGATCATACAACTCTTCTCCGTCTTCTCCATACCGGATATACCTCCAGTCTCGATTGATGACGGCATACTCTTCAGGCTTCACATAAGGAAGAAAGATACTTCGGTCACTTGCTTTCGCCGGTTCACGCAGCGTTGCTGCCAAGGAGGTCCCCTCTAGTATTTGGCGAGGTTTTGGTAATTTGCACATCTCCACCAACGTCGGGTAGATATCAATCAAACTCACCGTCACATCGGTGTCTACCCCGTGAGCCACTTGGGGGCCGGCCCAGATAAAAGGCACATTCGAAGTACGCTCCCACAATGTATGCTTCCCCCACTGCCCCTTCTCGCCAAGGTGATAGCCGTGGTCACTCCATAAAACAACAATCGTATTGTCAGCATAGGGGCTGGCGTCCAACGCATTCAAAACCCGGCCTAACATTGCATCTGCATAACTAACGCAAGCTAGGTATCCATGCATCGCATCCTGATAAGCTTTCATAGAAATAAGTCTGTCAAAGTGCAGACGCTTCCGATTTACACGCACCTTTTGTATTTTTTCCGGCAAGTCTTCTAAGTCATCCTCAAATAGAGGAGGTAACTTTATTTCTTGGGAATCATAAAGATCGAAATATTTTTGAGGACAATAGTTGGGATAGTGGGGAGCATAGAGTCCACAAGCCAGAAAGAATGGTTTCTCATGATTCTTCTGTAGCTGCTCCACTGCCCAGTTAGCTCGAATTGTATCAGCGATTTTCTCTTCTTTCGCATTATCAACGGCTCCCCACTCCAGAAATAGTCCCGCACTGAATTGCTTACCGCGGTTGTAAATACTGTTAGGAAACGGTCGAGGGACCGGAGTCTCACTACTCCAGGATTCCATCGGCCAACCTCGTTCACGCTGAATCTGATTACGCAAATAGAATTGAGTCCAACCTCTCTGGTCGATGGCCCCGGTCGGGTGGTGATACAGCTTTCCCGTACCCAGAGTCGTATAACCTGCCTTGGCAAAACTCGTCTGGAGAGATTCTATTTCAGGCCTGGCAACAAAGTAATTCGGAGTCATGTAACAACCGGTCGTCGAAGCATACAAACCTGAAAAAATTGCGGCGCGGCTAGGAGCACAAAACACACCAGCCGTGTGCCCATTGGTAAAACAAACACCCCGCGCGGCGAGCCGATCGAGATTGGGAGTAATCGCATTAGGCGTCGATTCCAAACAGCCAATCCAGTCGTTCATGTCATCGACTGCCAGGAACAGCACGTTTGGCCGGTCCTCAGCGCGAAGTGATGTACAACACAGAGTCAGTACAAAAAGTAACTCCAAAACACGATTCATTTGTTAAAGCTTTCCATGAGATTTCCCCCGACTTCCAAACTCGAATATTAAACAATGTAACACGAGTCACCCGAATCCTTAACGCACTCAGACATGGATTAGTAACACAACTTACCGAACAGGAAGTAAAATAAAGCCAAGGATTCATTTCAACGGACTAGCTAATACTGAATCATGCCATTCACTCGTCTTATTATCACATTCGCATTACTCGTTGCGACGCGGGTTCATGCAATGCAACCAAATGTCACTACAGAACTTGCGGTGAAAGGCCAGTTAATCCTCGAAGACAACGGGTTCCAGGACCGCGAACGTGGAAAAGCCTTACCGTTAAGTGAACATGCCGCTGTTCGACTGGGTGCCGGAAAGTGGGAACGCACCGGTAAAGATAACAACATTTGGCGGTCGACTCACTCACCTAGTGCCGGGCATGTACCGGTGATGGCGTATCAGGGCTTTGACGAGAAAGACCTAATCATTGAGGTGACATTTCGTTTTGGCAAGAATACGGAGCCCTGGCATCATCAGTGCTTTCGTATTGCTGCTGACCGGCGGCCGGATATTACAGGGCACGTCATCTCTGCATGGGCCAACGTCAACAATGACTTCATTGAACCCGGTTTTCTTCTTCAGCACATTCGCAAGACGCCTGAAAAACAAATCATCCAAGACCTACTACTCGACTATCAGAATCTCAAGATTGCTCCCGGCAAATGGCACACCGCCATACTGGAAATCGTGAATGATGAGGCGCTATTTAGACTCGGCAATCATGTGGCTTACACGAAAGCCGAGCAAATCACCACTTCAAAAACACTCGTTTCATTAACCATGGGAAGTACCTGGCACGAAGTGAAAAATGTTCGCATTTGGAGAGCCGAGCTAAATCCCAAATGGGAAAGTACCAAGAACCGTTTCCTTTCCAAACGAAGAACCTTTGAAGCGATGAAGCATCACTACAAAAATCCTTAGCCTCATTAGCCGTGGAACGAATTAGATACTATGCAAGTTATAGACATCACTGAGAAACTCCGTACATTTGATGAACATTGGTCTCCCAAAATAATTGCCGAGCTTAATGGTCAGCATCTTAAAGTGGTCAAACTACTTGGCGAATTTGACTGGCACTTCCATGAATACGAAGATGAATTATTCTGGGTTATAAAGGGAACACTGGTTATTCACTTTCGTGATTCATTTATCAAATTGAATTCTGGGCAAATGTGTGTGATTCCGAAAGGAGTCGAACATAAACCGGTGGCAGAAGATGAATGTGAAGTCGTACTGTTTGAGCCAGTTGGTACACTCAACACCGGTAATCTGGAAAACAATCGTACCGTTAGCAAGCCCGAAGTGATTTAAGAACCAACGTTATAATATAGAAACAGGATTAGACTTCCTATGGCACGACCAGCCTTTATATTCCTTATTCTCATCGCCGCCTCGACCTCCAAGGAAGTTTTATCCGCGGACAGGCCAAACGTACTATTGATTTCGATCGATGATCTTAACGACTGGACAGGTTGCCTCGGTGGCCATCCACAGGCCAGGACTCCTAATATTGATCGTTTAGCCGATCGAGGCACTCTGTTCTCCAATGCCCATTGCCAGTCACCGGTATGTAACCCATCTCGAGCCAGTATGCAGACCGGCCGATATCCCCACACTTCCGGAATCTACTTCCTATCTCCAGATTTAAAACAGTCACCGAAATTGCAAAACCTGGATACCCTCCCGGAACGATTTGCCAAGCATGACTACCAAACATTAGCGGCCGGGAAGATTTTCCACCGCCAAGATCAACGATTCTTCCAAGACTATGGAGGGTCGATGGGAGGATTCGGCCCTCGCCCCGAAACTAAGATTTCACAACCGCATGGACACCCGCTTTGGGACTGGGGTGCATTTCCTGAACAGGATGAGATGATGCCTGACTATAAAATCGCTCAATGGGCCGTCGAAAAGCTAAATGCCCTTCCGGAAGATTTGAAGAAGCCCTTTTTTATGGGGGTCGGCTTCTACCGGCCTCATGTACCTATGTTCGCACCGAAGAAGTGGTTTGATCTGTTCCCCAGAGATCAAATCGAGCTACCTGTCGTTCAAGTCAAAGATCGCGCGGATCTTAGCGATTATGCGATTGCACTGACCAATGAAAAGCACGTATCACCTGAACATAGCTGGGTAGTTTCTGCTGGGCAGTGGGAACATGCCGTCCAATCTTATTTAGCCTCCGTTGCTTTTGCCGACTATTGTCTGGGAATCGTTTTAGATGCACTAGATAAATCACCACACCGAGACAATACAATCATCGTACTTTTCTCTGATCACGGATTTCACCTTGGAGAAAAACAACGCTGGGCTAAACGAACTATTTGGGAAGACGGAACACGTGTCCCCTTAATCCTTGTGGACCAAAGGTTCACCGCCGGACAAGTTACCACGAAACCGGCGGAGCTATTAGATGTATTCCCAACGCTGCTTGAACTTGCCGGGCTACCTCGCGACAATTCACAAGAAGGAGATTCGCTAGTACCTCTATTAAAAAACCCAAAAGCCAACTGGGACCATCCGGCAATCTCTTCGTTTGGAAAAGGCAACTTTGCTGTACGCTCAGAACATTTCCGGTACATACAATATCTGGATGGCTCCGAAGAGTTTTATGACCACCAGGAAGATCCTCATGAGTGGGAAAACCTAATCAACAAGCGTGCCTACGCCAAAATCATTAAGCAACACAAAGTTCATATTCCGAGGGAGCAGGAAGACATTCTCCCCGGGAATTCGACGGGGCATAATGCGTACAAAGCGGCCAGTCGATTTATCGACAACTAACAAATCCTTCAACCATTCGGAGCCAACTAAATGTGCCGAAGCATTTGAATTCTGCGAGTACGGCTCCCGCCCCTCTACTCAACAATGGAAACAACTGTTCCCGTTCCTACCTCAAGACAAATAAGACTTTAGAGAATAACGATTCCGCGCCATAATGATCCACGCAAGATACACCTATCCAATACTGACTTACTGCCTTCTCAGCCTCCTTTCGGGTTCGGTCGTTGCACAAACAAACTGGGATCAATTTCGCGGACCTGAAGGAAATGGTCATATCGAAGCCCCGCATTTGCCCACAACCTGGAGTGAAGACAAGAATGTTGTCTGGAAAACGGCTATCCACGACCGTGGTTGGTCATCACCCGTTGTATGGGATGATCAAGTATGGGTAACAACGGCAAAGCTTGACGGCACCAAGTTGTATGCTGTTTGCCTGAACAAAATGACCGGGAAGATTATCCATGACAAACACCTCTTCGATGTCGAAAACGCACAACGCATCGCAGCAGACAACAGCTATGCCACTCCAACCTCAGTCATCGATGAAAAACACGTTTACGTGCATTATGGCACTTACGGTACCGCGTGTTTGCATCGCAAAACAGCAGAAGTCCTCTGGACACGTCGTGATCTAAACTGCGATCACGAAGTGGGTGCCGGCCCGGCAAGTTCACCCATGTTATTCGGGGAGCTTTTCATTGTGAATGTAGATGGGCGCGATGTGCAATACGTCAGTGCCTTAAACAAGAACACGGGAAAGACCGTGTGGAAAACAACTCGTTCAGCCGATTTCACCGATGTGCCTGTGAACAAACGCAAGGCCTATAGCATGCCAAGTCTGATTCAGCATAACGGCCAACTGCAATTGGTCAGTAATGGGGCTCAGGGTTGCTATGCCTATGACCCTGAAACCGGAGATGAACTGTGGAAAATCAAACACCATGGGTTCTCCAATGCTCCTCGCCCGGTCGCTGGTCATGGTTTATTATTCACCACCGTTGATCGGGATAACCCGCAACTGTGGGCGATCCGTCTGGGAGGCAAAGGCGATGTGAGTGACAGCCATATTGCATGGAAAGAAACGGCTGCTATGCCTCCTCGATGCTCTCCCCTGCTGGTAGATGACCTCTTATACCTCATAAACCGTCTGGGGATCATTACCTGCCTAGAGGCAAAGTCCGGAAAACAAGTTTGGAGGAGCCGACTACCCGGCTCCTACTCAGCTTCACCTATTTATGCGAATGATCGCATTTATGTATTCAATGAAGATGCCACTGCTTTCCTACTCAAGCCCGGACGAAAATTTCAAATCACTCAGGAAAACAGACTCGCCCAAGGTATTCTTGTGGCCACACCCGCCGTGTCAGACAGGGCTTTGTTCATCAGAACCGAGAACCACGTCTATCGTGTTGAGCGTCCTGAGATCGATTCCCGACAACCATGCCAGCCCTAGAAATTATTTAGGGTGAGCCTCTGAATCTGATAAAATTAAGCCTATGAACGTTCCTTTTTGCGAAGGCAATATCCAGCCAGATGCCGTTTTTTCAACCGGTCGGAGAAACCAATAATGACTCGTTTTATCTATGCCTTGCTTCTGATGCCCTTCTTAATTGATGGCCAACTTCAAGCACAAGAGGATCCAATTCTTGCTATTTCAAGCGAGTATGATCAGGATGTTCAGCATCTCCTCAGGCAATTCTGCTTCGATTGCCACAGCGGTGAAGTCATCGAAGCAGAACTCGACATGAGCCTCTTCAAATCGGTTGCCGACATTCAATCCAACATTAAGCCATGGATCCGAATCTCTGCAATGCTTGATAGCAGACAAATGCCCCCTAAAGAGTCGGGGCAACCAACCGACAACCAACGAGAATTATTGCAAAAGTGGACTAAGTCCCTCTTAGAACATGAGGCGCAAAAGTACGCCGGTGACCCAGGTCCGGTTGTACTACGTCGTCTAAATAATTCTGAGTATGATTATACGGTTCAAGACCTGACGGGGATTGGAAGCATGAATCCAACCAGCGAATTCCCTGTCGATGGCGCTGCTGGTGAAGGATTTATCAACACAGGCGATGCTCTATCCATGTCACCCAACCTCATTCGGAAATATCTTGATGCCGGTAAATCGGTGGCCGAACATGCTGTATTCACCCCAACGGGAATCCGTTGGTCGGAAAATACAACGCGACGCAACGTCGTGGACGAAATGATGGATCAAATTCGTGACTTTTACCGTAAAGTCAATCGGACGACCGAAGATACAGCCCTCGACTTGCAGGGAAATCTTCAATTACGCAGATACCTGGAGGCCATAGCCAATGACCGGGAAACGTTGTTAAAACAGACTCAAACGATCGAAGAAGTCTCCGCCAAACACAATGTCAATCCAGTTTATTTACAGAAGCTGTGGACCCTGCACCAGACCCCTGCTGGCAACCAACACCTGCTGAATTATCTCAGTCAACGGCTTCGTTCTCTGACTGCGGAAAATATTGATCCGTTGGCAGTCGAATTGGACGCCTGGCAGAGTATGCTTTGGACATTTAATCTGGTCGGGCATATTGGTCGTCCGGCGGCACCATCTCAATGGCAGGCACCCGTCAACCCTCTACTTCCCGTCGTTGAATTAGAAAGGCAATTCCCGAATGAACTAAGCGAGGATGTCACCATCTATCTGGGTGCAAGTTCTGCCGGTGATGGGGATGAGACGGACTATGTCTTATGGAAAAACGCACGTCTTGAAAAAGAAGGTGAGCCGCCCATTTACCTTGCCAACCTTGAAGGGGTCTCCCGGCGTTATGCTGAAATCCAAAAGAATCTGTTATCGAATACCTCCAAGTATCTGGCAGCTGTTGACGAGGCTTCAAAACTTCCCACACCAATCGACATTGAGGCACTGGCGACGAAGCACAATCTCAATTCTCCGTCATTAGAAAAGTGGCTTGAGTTGATGAATGTGAGAGCAACCACTGCCGTCGAAATACAAGGGCTCATTCTGTCACAGGTTAAAAATGTTGCCGGTTATGCAACCGTCAACGGATGGGGAGCAGAACTTCCCAATCTAACGGCAAACCACTCAGATGATTTGGTAAAAATTCCGGGCGATAGTCATCCTCATGGTATTACGGTACATCCGACCCCTGATATGTATCTTGCGGTACTCTGGAAAGCACCGGAAGATGTTCGTGTCTCGGTTACAGCCCTGGTTGCTGATGCTCACAGTAATTGTGGAAACGGTACTGAATTCTGGCTCCAGCACCGGGCGGGTGAAAAAATCCAGGAGTTGTGGCATGGAACCGCGGGCTTAAGGGAGAGCAAAGAATTTCCTACCAAAGAAATGTCCGTCCGCAAAGGCGAAGTTATCGGTCTGTATATTGGCCCACGTGACGGGGAGCATGCCTGCGATCTTACAAGAATCGATCTAACGCTGAAGGAATTGGAGGGTAAACAACGAGAGTGGGATCTGGCCCGGGACTGTGCCAATGACATTCTGGCTGGGAATCCTCATGCCGATCGTTTAGGCAATCCGAACATTTGGCATATCACCAAAGGCCTGGTCACGGAGTTGAACAAGCCAACGGTTCGAATCAGCTCTCTACCGCTCGGAACCATCCTTGAGGCATGGGCCAACGAAACCGACTCCAACAAACGGCAACAGCTCGCCGCGGAAATTCAAGCCATCATCAACGGACCCGCTCCCACGGAGCCTCAATCTTCCGAAGGCCGTGTCTATCAGGCATTAATCGGACTAGCAGATTCGGTGGTCCCCGGCGATCTACAGGAAGGTGTCGAGTTCGACAAGAGATTTGGCGTACATCCTGTTTCCGGTGAGGTCGCAAAACTGGATTTAGTTTCCAAAGCTCCCTCGGCCGTTGCAATCAAGATACCGGCTCTTTTTGCCCGGGGACGAACCTTGAAGGTGTCCGGGCTTCCTGACCCAAACCACGGCCGGGATGCAACCGTACAACTGCACCTCAATGGAGATGACAGCGTTCACAACAGACTACTCGTGACATTTCCAATCCTCTCTCCTCCCGGAAACGTCTTCCATGACGAAATGGTGAATACTCTCAACGAATTTCGTGAGCTGTTCCCAAGGGCATTGGCATATGTAAGACTTGTCCCTGTCGACGAGGTGGTACCACTAGTACTTTGGTACCGCGAAGACCACTATCTGCAGAAACTCATGCTCACGAACAAGCAAAGAGAAGAACTCGATACTTTATGGGACGAATTTTTGTTCGTTGCTCAAGAGCCTTTGAAGTATGAGGTGTCTTATGAGCAACTTTATCAATTTGCAACACAAGACCGCCCCGATATTGTTGAAGATCTAAAACCAATCGAAGTCAATGTCAAAGCTCATGCGGAGGGATTCCGGAAACGGCTTTTAGAAACCGAGCCTGTTCATCTAAAGGCCGTAATCGATTTCGCCCACACGGCTTGGCGCCGTGACCTTCAAGCTGCTGAACGTGCTGAAATCCATCAACTCTACACTTCGCTTCGCGAAGTCGGCCTGCAGCACGAACCGGCATGCCGTCTGACTATTGCACGCATACTGACCTCTCCCAACTTCCTCTTCAAACAAGAGAATGCGAAGGAAGGAGTCGATGCTACAGGTGTCACCAGCAGCGAGATCGCCGCGAGGCTGAGCTACTTCCTTTGGTCATCCCAACCGGATGAGGTCCTTCGTGAAGCAGCTCGTCACAATCAATTAGATACACCTCAACAGATTCGGAAGCAAACGAATCGCATGCTGCTTGATTCACGAACTAGCCGTATTGCTACAGAATTCGCCGCTCAATGGCTGCATGTCCGTAACTTCAATTCCAACAACGACAAAAATGAAGAACTCTATCCGGAGTTTGCCGAATTGCGCGAAGATATGTATCAGGAAATCCTACAGTTCTTTGATGATCTGTTCCGGAACAATGGGTCGGTACTGAACATCCTAAATGCCGACTACACATTCCTAAACGAACGATTAGCCAAACATTATGGAATCGAGGGCGTCACCGGATTGGAATGGCGTCGTGTGGACAATGTAAAACAAGCTGGACGAGGTGGGATTCTGGGTATGAGTACAACCCTCGCAACTAATTCCGGAGCAAGTCGCACCAGCCCAATTCTTCGTGGGAACTGGGTCTACGAAACCTTATTGGGAGAACGACTGCCGAAACCACCAGCCAATGTTCCACAGCTTCCGGAATTCGTCCCCGAAGGAAAAACGGCTCGGGAACTGATTGAACTCCACAGCAGTGTCGCCGAATGTGCTAAATGCCATGCCTTGATCGACCCGTACGGATTTGCGTTAGAACAATATGATGTTCTTGGACGCCTTCGCCCCAATAAAATTGATACCAGAACAACACTTATCGATGACACCGAATTGGATGGTATTGATGGTTTGAGAAACTACCTTGTCACTAAACGTCAGGATGATTTCCTACGCCAATTCTGTAAGAAACTACTCGGGTATTCGCTCGGACGAGAAGTTCAATTGTCCGATAACCCTCTTATCGATACTATGGTTCAACAATTAAAGACTAATGACTATCGAATCAATGTAGCTATTACTCAAATTGTAATGAGCAAGCAATTTCGATATATCCGTGGACGCGATTTCGCGACACCGGAATAAGCCACCCCGCATTATAATACTGTTACATCAAATACCTTTTTAACATTAGCCCGAGGCTCTCAGATGAATAACCACATACTCTCACGTCGAACAATGCTTCGCGGATTAGGCTGTTCGATGGCATTGCCATGGATGGAATCCGCTGTCGTCTGGGGTGACACTCCTAACGGCAATGAACCATCAAGTGAAGCTCCTATTCGTATGGCTATTTTGTTTAGCGGTTGTGGCTACCATACGAATGAATGGTGGGCTAAAGGTCAGGGTGCTGAAATGGAATTGGGGAAAGTCCTCAAGCCATTAGAACCGCACAAAGACAAACTTAACTTCATCAAAGGCCTCTACAATGCAGAAGCTTTGAAAGGAAATATCCATAGTTCCCAAACTGGAAACCTACTATCAGGTGCTCCTTTGGCGTCTGGGGGGAAGATCATTTCGGGCACCAGTATTGACCAAATGGTGGCACAAAAAATAGGTCATCGCACCAAGGTTTCAAGTCTTGTTCTGGGGTGTGAAAAAGCAAACCCCTCAGTGCACAAAGACTACTCCATGTTATACAGCTCTCACATTTCATGGAGCAGTCCCACCACTCCAACCCCCCTCGAAGTCTACCCGGCTCTGGCATTCGACCAATTGTTCAAAGATTCATCACAACAAGGTGATCAAAGTGTTCTGGATGCTATCCTTGCCGATGCAAAAGATTTTCGCCGCAAGATTAGCCGCCGTGATCAACAGAAACTTGATGAATACCTAAACAGTGTTCGTGAAGTTGAAACACGAATTGAACAGGCTGGCAAACGCGGAGAACTCCAGGGATTTAAGCCAACGTTAACCGAACCTAATATGGCTCGCCCAACTGATGGCTATCCACAAGACATTGTTGAACATATGCGATTGATGTCTGACATTCTTGTATTGGCATTCCAAACCGATACTACGAGAGTATGCACACTCAAACTGAATAATGATCACGGCACCTTGCGCTTTCCGCACCTCGGTGTGGATTACATGATTCATCACTTACTAAGTCATACTGATAGCGAAGACTGGCTCAAGGTAAACCAGTTTTTCCTGGAACAGGTCGCCTACATCGCTAAACGCATGGACAGCATCCAGGAAGGAGAACGAACTCTACTGGATAACTCGATGCTTATGTTATGCTCGAGTATGATGAGTGGGCACCATAATGCCAATGAACTGCCAGTGGTCATGCTGGGCAATGCCGGTGGCCGGATTCAAACAGGTCAGAATCTGAATTACATGGATAATGAAAACCGACAAATGTGCCGACTATTCATGTCGATGATGAACAAAATGGACGTAAAAGTCGATAGTTTTGGAGATGCTACCGAATCGCTGGCCGAAATCTAAACTGAAATGATGAAATACAACTCCCACTGCAACATAGCCAGTCGACGCAAATTCTTGAGCGGCGCTGGAGTTTCAATGGCGTTACCGTTCTTACCCTCATTGGGGTTTTCACAATCAGGGACCCTGACCGCAAACTCTAAACCGGTGCAGCGTCGTCGGATGGTCTGCATTGGCAATATGCTTGGTTTTTATCCGCCTGCATTCTGGCCCGAGCTTTCGGCAAAAAGCGATGACGGAGGGCTGAATATCCATCGAGAATTTACACTGGGGCCTACCTCTACTGCATTGAATGCAATCAGAGATCAAATGACCATCATTCAGGGTCTCGAGCACGGTACAAGCGGTGGGCACTTCTCCATTCACACATTTTTATCCGGCGTTCGTCATATCGATGCCAAATCAATGCCGATGGGAAACGTCACTATTGATCAATTTGCTGCGGAGCAAATCCCCGGGCAAACGAGGTTTCCAACTTTAACGATTGGAGATGAGACTGGAATTCATGGTGGTTGTCAGATTTCCTGGACAAAAACAGGTACACGGGTACCACCAATTCCAGGGCCGGAACAACTATTCAAAAAGTTGTTTGTTCAGATTGACCCTAGCCAGAAGGCTGTTCGTAATGACCAGTTTACGCTGCAGGCATCCATTCTTGACGTGGTGCGTGACGAAGCGAACCGCATCGAAAGAAGACTGAACTCACAAGACCGTCAAAAGCTTGACGAATATTTAACTTCCGTGCGGGAAGTCGAAAAGCGAATTGGCTTACGCAAAAATTGGATTGACATTCCCAAACCAGATGCTCCATTTGCAGCACCGAAGAATAAAACCCTTGTTGAAGATCTCCCTCTGCTTTACGAACTCATCGCATTAGCATTGCAGACCAATTCCACTCGAATTGCCACATTGGAACTTGGTGGAGAGTTCAATCCTAAGGACCTGGGGATCAGCGGAGGCTATCATGGTCTGTCACACCACGGCAAGAAACAAAGCAGCATCGATGCGTTGATCAAGCTGGAATCTTATCAATTGCAGGAATTCACCAAATTCGTACAGCGACTGGCAAGTATGGACGACGAGTCCGGAAAACTGCTGGATAATACGATGGTTCTGTTTGGTAGCGGAATGGGTGATGCTAATTCGCACGCCAACACGAATTTACCAATTGTCTTTGCCGGAGGTGGATTTGAACATGGCCGTGTGATGGATTTTGATCGACAGCATCGACATCGGCCTCCGCTCACAAACCTCTTTGTCACCATGCTTCAAAGCTTTGGATTAAAGACGGAGCGATTCGCCACGAGCACCGGAACACTACGAGGATTCGCTTAATGCGTTTTCACAGTCTGTGGTTTTCATTACTGGTGATGGCCTGTGGTCATGCATCCATTTTGATTCTCACATCAAATAGCTACGCCTTAGACAAAGGCACAGTTTTCCTGAAACAATTCTGTATCCATTGCCATTCAGCAGGCGACGCGGCAGGCGAACGAGATTTTTCAAGTCTTGATTTTGAACAGTACAATCTGGACACTCAGATTCGCGTACAGGAAGTCATTGATCAACTTACGCTGGGGACTATGCCTCCAGAGGATGCAGAGCAGCCGCCAAAACAGCAGCGTCTCGAAGTCATCGGCGAGTTAACTGAAATTTTGATGCGGATGCGTGCGAAGAGTCAAAGTACAGGAGGTAAAACGGTCCTCCGCAGACTCACGCGTCGAGAGTATAGAAATACAATCAGTGACTTACTGGGGATCGACATGGTGATGTTTGATCCTACAATTGAATTCCCCGGGGACAGTCTGGATGGAGAATTTGACAACGTCGGGCATGCATTGATCACATCAGGATTTCTACTCGAGCAATACCTTCAGGCAGCTGATGCCAGCGTTGAAAAGGCCTTTGAGCAACTCAAGCCTAATCCCCCTCAATCATGGGTCTTTAAAGATTACTTCTATCAGCAAACCGAGCTAAGAATTGCTCATGACAAGGCATTCAAGCATCGGTACCTGTGTCTCTATGATCACCGTAACAATGACAAACCTCAAGGTGCATACGGTCCTCTTTACGATCTGACCGATGGAGTTCCCTCTGACGGTGTTTACGAGGTAAAGGTTTATGCTCAGGCTCTTCACCGCAATACCCCCTATAGTCATGAAGCCATACAAATCGACAACGCTGAGCCGTTTCGTATGGGCATTCGTCCGGGGCGTGTCGGGATTGGTGATATGGCTCACACCCAACCGATCGAACCTCTATTGGCAGAATCTCCGATTCAAGATGAAGAGTTGAGATGGTACACGTTTAATATTCCTCTGGATCAGGGACACTCTCCACGATTTACCTTTGAGAACGGCGCTCACAACACGCGTGGTGCATTCGCAAGAGTGTTTCGGTATCACCGGGAACTCATCCCCGCAGATGTGCGTGACAGCAAAAGTATCGTCAGTCAGCGAAATTGGGCTCTTAAAGACGGACTGATTCCTCAAATCCGTATTCACAAAGTGCATTTACACGGTCCGCTTCCAAATCCTGATTTAACATCGCGACAAAATCAATTGCTTGGGGGCCCTGAATTCAATTCCGATAAGACGAGAGCTCTGGTTACTGATTTTGCAAATCGCGCATTTCGCCGACCTGTTCAGGAAGACGAAATTGACAGTTTCATGCGTATTTATGATTTACGGGTTGAAGACGGTCATCTTCCACTCGAGGCATATAAAGATACACTCAAGGCCGTGCTTTGCTCTCCGGCATTTTTGTATTTCAGCCCCTCACCGGAAACAGAAGGGGTGTCCAGACAACATGCGCTGGCCGAGCGACTTGCTTACTTTCTGACCTCTTCAATGCCTGACAGCCAATTGCGAGCATTAGCCGAAAACCAAAAGCTGGACAGGCAAACAATTCGCCTGGAAGCGCTACGACTGTTGGCTTCATCCGACAGTGACCGGTTTATTGCAGACTTCATTGACAATTGGCTGGGGTTAAGAGCATTAGGCAGTATGCCTCCTGATCCTGATTCATTTCGAGTCTACTACGCCTCAGCTCTAGAAGAAGAAATGAAACAGGAAACTCAGTTATTTATGAGAGATCTTATCGATCGGAATGCATCGGCATTGAGATTCCTGAACGCGCGTTACACTTTTGCCAACCGTGATCTTGCCAAGCTTTACGGAGTGGAAAATCAGGTGCCGGTTGGCAAGGCCGAAGAGTTCCATCGAGTTGAATTCGATTCACTGATCCGCGGTGGTTTACTCGGGCAAGCCAGCGTTCTCACCGTCTCTGCCAACGGCGTTGATACATCACCTGTTACCCGGGGAGTTTGGATTTCGAAGCACATCATGGGCATCCAGCCACCACTGCCCCCGGATGACGTTCCAGACATCGACCCTGATGTCCGCGGCGCTCCAACCATTCGGCAGCAATTGGCGAAACATCGCGAATCGGCCACATGCAATCAATGTCATCGAAATATTGATCCCTATGGATTTGCATTAGAACGTTTCGATCCTATCGGAAGATTACGCACGCATTATGACTCGTCGAATAAGCTACCCATTGATACATCGGGCCGCTTACCTGGCGGAAGAGTATTTTCCGGCCCCGAGCAATTAAAGAGCATCCTGGTTGAAAATCAAACTTTCTTTATCCGCACATTGACCAATAGCCTTTTAGTACACGCACTGGGCCGGTCCATAGAGCCGACAGACCGTGGTGAAGTTGAAGAAATCACTCTCGCTGTCAAAGGACATGAATATGCTCTGAGGGACTTGATATTGGCTGTCGTTACCAGCGAGCTCTTTAGTCGATAGCAAGCAAACTGTGCCTAAGCCTCCAATTCGAACTAAAGATGCGTTAGCATAAATATTAGTTCAAAAGATCCCTCCCTCCTCACGACAGATTTCAATTATGTACGTACGAACGACAATGGCCCTGATGTTTGTTTTTGGGTGCATGTTCGGCGCATCTGCTCAAGACAATCGGCAGCTCAAAGCGGGTGCAGTTGCAGCAAATATTACACCTCCTCTAGGTAGTTCCATTATCGGAGGCTTTCGACCGATACCTGCAACACACGTCCACGACGATCTGTTTGCCCGTTGCATCGTTCTGGATGACGGTTCAACCAGGATTGCCATTGTGGTTGCCGACATTCTTGGAATACCTCGTGAGATTGCTGATTTGGCCAAAAAGCAGATTTCCAAACACACCGAGATACCGCCTAGCCATGTGCTGATTTCAGCAACGCACACTCATTCTGCGGCCACTCCTCGTGGGCCACAGGCTGTCTTCTGGCCTGATGAGGTATCTGAATACGGACGATTTCTCGCACAGCGTATTTCCGACGGAGTCCGCCGCGCCTTAAATCAACTTGAACCAGCCAAGATCGGCTGGGGCGTCGCCGAAGAACCAAATGAAGTATTTAATCGTCGCTGGCACGCTGGGGATGCGGCCATTCTGGCTAATCCATTCGGGAGTGTTGATCGTGTTCGTATGAACCCTCCCAGAAACCATTCTTCACTCGACGTACCGGCCGGACCGACTGACCCTGAGATTTGCTTTCTTTCTATTCAGGCCACAAACGGTCGCCCCATCGCACTCCTTGCAAATTATTCTTTGCACTATGTCGGGGGAGTAAATACGGGAGACATTTCGGCAGACTACTTTGGTTATTTTTCGCAATACATTGAACAGAAAATAGGGGCCGCCAAGGTGGAACCGAAATTCGTGGGAGTGCTATCTAACGGTACCAGCGGTGATATCAACAATATCAACTTTCAGCCTGCACCGGATAGTAAACGTTATGGACGCTATGAAAAGATGCAGGAAGTGGCTCTTCATGTAGCAACTAAGGTTCACCAGGCTTATACGGATATCAAGTATGAAAACCAGGTGCAGTTAGGCGCGTTACAAAAGGACATACAGCTTAAATTAAGACAGCCAAGCGAAGCCATGCTCAAGCACTTCGAAGAAGCATTAAAATTACCTGAAGGAAAATTTATTTCACACCCCATGGAGAAAGTCTATGCTTCTCGGATCGCAAAACTAAAAGATGGTCCCGATTCCATTACCGCTTCCATCCAAGTAATTCGAATCGGTGATACAGGCATTTCAGCTATACCTTTTGAAACTTTCGTGGAAATCGGTTTACGCCTCAAGGCACAGTCACCCTTTAAAAATTCGTTTACCATAGAGTTAGCGAATGGGTGGTATGGGTATTTACCCACGCCCGAACAACATCGTCTGGGAGGATATGAGACCTG
>PAAT01000052.1 GCA_002698965.1 Rhodopirellula sp.
ATACCAGACTAGATCCCAGTGATGCCATCTCGCTTTGCAAGCAATTGGAAAAGTACAATTTATACTTTATTGAGGATCCGGTACGGGTGGAAAATGCCTCCGTGGTACAACGCCTTCGCGAAACAACGAGCGTTCCGATCGCCATGGGCGAGCAATTCTCTTCGAAGTGGGAGTTCGTACCGCTAATCGAGAACAATTGGTTTGATTTTTGTCGACTGGATCTTTGCGTAGCCGGTGGTTTTACCGAAGCACGTAAAATTGCTGCGATGTGTGAGTCTCACTACATTCCCATTGCGCCCCACAATCCTCTCGGGCCGGTCGCCACCGCCGCCTGCATTCATATGGATTTGGCAACCAGTAACTTCGGGGTTCAAGAATGTGCCCGCCCGCCGGGAACCATTTTGCCTGAAATGTTTCCCACACAAGCTGCCTGGGAAGACGGGTTCTTCTATCCAACCGACGCTCCGGGACTAGGCATCGAATTTAACCCCGAGGCCGCCAGACAATACCCACCGACTCCAGGCGACGCTCCCAGACTCCAACGGGATGATGGGTCTTACATAAACTGGTAGAGCCGATCGGTGGCTGCAATCTCACCTGGTAAGTTCACCGTAAACATGTTCTATATTCTCTTCGCGTTCGAGAATATCCACTCCGGTCCACTTCTTATACCAGGGCAACTTCACTTCCATTTTGATTTCTTCCAGCGTTCGACCTTTCCGGATGAAGCCTGCGATTTCTTTTCGCAACTCGACAAAATAGCGCTGCTGAGTCTTAATGGTACTCATGTCGCCTAATTCTCCGTGGCCAGGTGCAAGTGTCTTTACGGGCAACTTTTTGATTTGATCAATAACATTAATCCAACTGGCCGTATCACTATTGCCTGTAAAGTTGAATGCCCCGTTTACAATGCAGTCGCCGGTAAACAAAATCCCCTGTTTCGGTAACCAGGCAACGGCATCCCCTCCGGTGTGGGCATGTCCAAAGTGCAACAGTTCGACCCGCATTTCACCATCATCAAATACCATTTTCCGGGGGAAATAAATTTCCGGAAGTTTATAAGCCAAGTCCCCGTACTCGTCCGGCTTCTCTTTCTTGCTAGTTTCGAAGCCTTCGAGTCCTAATGTTTGAAACAGTGGCTTGGTACGTTCAGAGGCGATTGGTACTGCACCAATTTCTTTATAAATTATATTTCCATCAGCATGATCACCGTGATGATGCGTATCAAAAATATATTTAATCGGCTTATCCGTTTGACTACGGATCAGCGCAACCACTTCTTCGGCTTGATTCGGGAAGTTGGCATCGATTACCAGAACAAAGTCTTTAAAGATCACCCAACCCTGATTACAGCCCAGAAACTCCGGTTTCGTCTGACACTTTCGGAAATAAACGCCAGCCGCCAATTCATAGAGTTTTGTTTCCTCCGGGACTGCTGCCGAAGCATTAACCGGAACCACAACAAACAACGCCAGAGTCAGTAACATCGCCCGTTTCATATTGTCGTTACGCAACATCATCATTTTCCTCATCTTGACTGTTCCCGACCTCCCCGCCAGCAGACGTTGTCATTTCAGGGACGGGCGGGACTCACCCCATACTTAATCCTTCTTAATGACCGATTCAATTGCTTTGGATCGTCCGAAGATAGCGAAACTGGTGAATGTTTCAGAAGAGCGTAGGTCTCCTCGATTGCCCCTAACGTTCCATTCAAATGAATCGACGCGCCTGCCATTCGGACACGTTGAACCAAATCCTCTTCAAATTCATCAAACCATTTAGGCCACAATCGAATCATCTTAACACCGTTCTCAACGAACTCTTCGATTTCACGGGGATGACTTATGAGCCCCAGCAATTTTGCTTCGGGCAATAGTTCACTAAACGTTTTAATGTGTTCCATACTGCGAACACCAATAATCATCTGGGACGAGTCCCCGTACTTTTTCACTTCCACAACGACCTGTTGGCGATATTCGTCACTGTCTTCTTTTAAGTCCAGCACGACGTCAATACGTCCTTTACAACGTTCCAGAACCTCACGCAGAGTAGGCACCTTTTGCCAGCGGTACCTGCGATGAAACCAACTACCTGCGTCCAGTTCACGTATCTCCGCTAGTGTCATTTCACCGACTTTACCGACCCCATTCGTGGTCCGGTCAACGGTGCTGTCGTGCATAATGACCAGAGCTCCATCCTTTGTCGAACGAATATCTACTTCGACGGCTGTAGCACCGGTTTGAATGGCTCGTTCTATTGCAGCCTGTGTACACTCCGGTCGTTCAGTGCTAGCTCCTCGATGTGCAATAACCTGCTTAACTCCGTCCACGAATTCCATCATAGAGTTTCGACGTATTGCGTCGGATTCCAAACGATCGACAGGGACTAATAATATCCCCACCACAAGCGCCACGAGAGTCCTGTTCATTTTTGCTGTTACCTAAATCCAAATAACTTATAACTATGTTTAGTTATAAGCATACCGAAACACACTGTTTTTTAATAATTTGAACCATGATCGATCGCTTCGCCGCACCTGTAATTCTGTTTTGTTTGTTGGCAGCCCCTCTTCAAGCTGCGGAAGTCACGCTGGATGGCCAAACCTTCACGGTCCCTGACGGAATGACCGTCGAACGCGTTGCCGGTCCACCATTAGTCGACCGACCGATACATGCAGATTTCGATGAGCAGGGTAGGCTGTATGTTCTCGACTCCAGTGGTTCGTCTGCCAACGGTCCCGAGCAGCTCAAGGAGAAATCTCACCGCATTAGGCAATTGACTGACACGGATAACGACGGAATATTCGACAAGAGTACCGTTTTCGCTGATAAATTCATGTTCCCAGAAGGTGCCTGTTGGCATGATGGATCTCTCTACGTAGCTGCCCCGCCGGAAATTTGGAAACTAACCGATAGTGATGAGGATGGAATCGCAGATAGACGAGAAGTATGGTTTGATGGTAAGACCCTCACAGGTTGTGCCAACGACCTACATGGACCGTATCTTGGCCCGGACGGATTCTTGTATTGGGCAAAGGGCGCATTTGCCGAACAAGACCATGAACTCATTAATGGCGATTCGTTAAACACACGGGCCGCTCACCTCTTCCGCCGTCATCCGGCAGGCGGACCAATCGGAAATATCATGACCGGTGGTATGGATAATCCCGTTGAAATCGTATTTACGCCGGGAGGTGAGCGTGTCTTCACAACGACTTTCCTTGAACATCCCCAAGAAGGGAAACGCGATGGCCTTATTCATGCCGTGTATGGTGGGGTTTATGGGAAAGACCACGGAGTGCTAAATGGGGTACCTCGAACCGGTACTTTAATGCCTGCCTTGGTTCACCAGGGTGCCTCGGCCCCCTGTGGGCTGGCACGCCTTGAGACAGCACACTTGGGCAAGAGCTACAGAAACAACATCTTTTCCTGTTCTTTTAATAAGCATCGTGTCTTCCGGCATCAAATCGGTAATGACGGTGGCATGCTCACCAGCGTGAACTCTGATTTTTTGGTCAGCGACAGCCCGGATTTCCATCCCACCGATGTTTTTGAAGATGCGGATGGAAGCGTCTTAGTTATTAATACTGGTGGTTGGTATAAGATCTGTTGTCCAACCAGCCAGTTTTATCGACCGGAAATATTAGGAGCGATCTACAGGGTTCGAAAGGTGGGCAGCCATGACGTCACCGACCCCCGCGGTAAAACTATTGAATGGAACAGTTTGCCTGCTCAACGACTTGTCCCATTACTAGGCGATCAGCGGTTCGCGGTTCGAAACAAAGCTCGCAAAATACTTGGTGAAATGGGTGCCAACTCAGTGGACTCTCTGAGGATTGCCCTGAGCGAAACAGACGATGCGCAGCATCGCCTACAGATTGTCTGGGCATTATGCCAAAACCAAACAGACGCTGCACGCGTAGCGATTCACACCGCACTGGATGATGACAACGAGACTGTCGTTCATGCAGCACTGCATTCCATCAGCCTGCATTTAGACAAATCTGCAGCAACAGAAATCCGGGGACGTTTTCTGGATTTCAGCAATTACAACAAACGAATCGCTGCAGAATGTCTGGGACGTATCGGTTCGCCGATGGATGTTCCCATGCTGCTGAATACACTTACAACAAACATTGACCGTATGTTGGAGCACTCACTAATCTACGCGGCTATCGAAATCGGCGACTCAGATCCAATTAAAACGCTCGTAAACTCGTCCAACGACGCAACTACTCGGGGAGCATTAATCGCACTTGATCAAACGCCTAACGGTAATCTACGTCCGGAATTAGCAATCAACGCTATTCAATCCAACAACGTAAAAATGCAGGAAACCGGTTGGTGGCTTATCGCCAATCATCCCGACTGGGCAGCGTTTCTAACAAACTATTTCAGCCAACATGTCCGCGACAAACAAATCGAAGGAAAGCAACGTCAGCAGTTGCTGCAAAGATTAACACAGTATATTGATACTCCTGAAATTCTACGGCTAGCTGGTGAACTACTTAGGACAGGAGATCCTTCCACGCAGGCGTTCGTCCTCGAAGCGATCGGTAACACTAAACTGGCCTCCGTTCCAGACTCCATTAAAGACGGAGTGTTGAGAGGTTTGGTATCCACGGATCCAACAGCACTTTCTCTCGCAATCCATGCCGCCACCGCCATTCGCGGCGACAAACTAAACGATACTCTACAGGTTCGACTGCTTGCGATTTATCAAGATAAAACAAATCCTGCCGAGGTCCGACTTGCTGCCTTTTCTGCTATCCCGCCCACTACTCGACCGTTAAATGCTGACACCTTGAGTGACATCCGGCGATTTGCAGAAGCCTCACAACCACTTCCCCTTCAGTCGCTGACAGTAGACTTACTGGTAACCTCGCCCTGGCCAACCGCTCAATGGCGCGAGATCCCTCAAGTTATCGGCACACTGGGTTCCATCCACCTACGTCGCGTTGTTACAACGCTAGCCAAAACGAAGGAACCGCAAACAGCGCTCAATACCTTGAGCGCATTGGCGAAGGCTCCAGCTGCGACCACATTAAATCCTGAAGAAGTACAACAATTGTTCGAACCGTTAGGGGACGAAGTGTTCGCAAAAACGGCTCCGCTGATTGAGCGAATTAAGGCGGAAAATCAGGAGAGAATAGCAAGAATCGACCAGTTGTTAAAAAACATTGAGACCGGTGACGTTACTCGGGGACAAAAAGTATTCCACTCTGCAAAGGCTGCCTGTACAGCATGTCATCGAATTGCCTATCTAGGTGGTCGCGTCGGTCCTGACCTGACTCGCATTGGCCAGATCAGAACAGAGCGCGACTTACTCGAAGCGGTGCTATTCCCGAGTGCGAGCTTTGTACAAAGTTTTGAACCAGTCTCCATCATTACCGCAGACGGGCAGGTCTATAGCGGGGTTATCCGGGATGACAATGGGCACACGATCGTATTACAAGTCGATGCTCAAAAACAAATCCGGCTGCTACATAGCGAAATTGAAGAGCAGCGATCATCCCCGACATCAATCATGCCGGCCGGACTGGATAAACACCTATCCGATCAACAACTCATTGACTTGATTAAGTTTCTAAAAGCGAGTCAATAACGGACTTTCGTTTCAATCGGATGTCTCTTTTGGTCCGTGGTCACAAAAGACTCAATCGCCCAATGACCGCGTTCGGCACTAAGTTGAATCGTACCGGTAAAGGTGTCTCTGCGGGTATGAATATGTCCCCAATGCTGTACACTCCCCACAAGATCCCAAGTCGCCTGGATAACGAGTAGTCCTTCACCCTCACGAAAGTGCCGAAGATTCGTCACCTCTGTCGAATGAACCTCCATCACTGATCCTCCCTGTTCCGCTATCCTCAGAGATTTCTCCAGTTCAAGAAACATCTTTTCACCGTATTCTCCAACGCCAAGATCTGCTAACTGCCGATAACGATCGCGGGGTGAAACAAGATTAACGGTAGAATAGACACGCTCGACAACCTCATTAGCTAACAACTTAGCCTGATCTGTCGTAAGAGACTTCGCCTTCAGGCCAATTCGTATCGGGGAGGGCCGATTTACTTTGAGTTTGGGCAAATCAAAAGAAAACGTCGGAGCGTCTTTCACGAAGAAATGTCCAAAGGGCTGTTGCCCCTTCACAAATACCGTCGACTTCAGCACCGGAGCGTACTTATTATAAGACTTCCATTGCATCGTCATTGTTTCCAGTAACCCCTCTCGTGCTGGATATGAAACGATCACGCCAATTCGAGCCTGATAAATATTGATTGGCCGGGGCGGCTTATTCAGTGCAAAATCTCGGATATCAAGGCCAAAGAAATTAACCCGTATCAGGTCCGGTTCAATCCGCTTGCCGTTGATCTGCATTGAATTCTCAGAAATTAGATCGAAGACCTGTTTGGCAACAGCCTCTTGCTCCTTCACTGACAGAAAATCCGGCGTTTCGCGTTCGATACCGAACCATTCCTGCAAAGTAAGTACCGGAATTAAAATTTCATGTCTGACCTCCCGTCTCGATACGTAGAGGAAGGAATAAAGAGAGCTATAACTTGCAATCCCCAGACGGTCTCGAAGTTGCCGCTGCTTGGCTGCTTTCAACGCCGCCAGATCAGGTCGCTTAGTAGGTGGATTCACCCAATCTAGCTGAACCGTATAGACCTGCCCCGAGCTAAGCTGTTTCGTTTTCTCGAGCAAGAATCCATTTTGCAAAAACATACAGTCCATCGTGGCAGGCTGTAGTTCACCAAATTCCTGTGACAACGTGATAAATTTTGGCTTCCTCTCCGTACTGACTGTCCATTGATAGGTCAACCAGCGAGACTTCAGCTCCGTTTGCAATACTCCTTCTGCGGGAATGCCGGACAAGTCAATTCCCCGATAAGCCAATTCCAATGAGTCTCCCAGCTGATTGAGTAGTTGCAGCCGCTTTTCCAGAAAGTCGCGATGTTTTCTGGAGGCCTCCTGAATAAGATTACGAGAAACCCGAAATTCCTTGTTAGCCTCCAGTTCATAATAAAGCACCAAATCTTCAGCCGTGATGGATAGCTTAAATCGAGTCGAATCTTCACGGATATCCACCACAGCATCGGTAAGTGAAACTGGATGCGCGTAAAGACTCGCATCAAATAGAACGAGCGTCATGAAGCTCAATAAAACAGATCGGCCAACTCTATTTCTCATCTGCCACCACGGTCACGGTTGACTCCACCCAGTCACGTACATCAATTCCGTCAGACTTTATATCCGCTCGTATTAAATAATGCCCCGAATCCTCCGGCAAACGAATCTTCGCCCGGACAACAGCTAACGCTCCGGCAGAAACCTTCGTTGCTCGAGTAGCCGAAACTAGTTCGGCACCTTCAGGTAATCTAAATTGCACATCGTAGTCCCGGCGTTTGGAAGAATGATTGGTAATCACCACATTGAATTCATGAGTCATTCCAGACTTGCCCCGTAATCCATAGGGGTACAACACGGCCCACTGTTCGTCCACGGCATAGTTTGGATCATCCCACACGGTCAAAGAACGCACTGTATCGATGCGTTTTACAAATCCCCGCTCTAAAGTATCCAACTCGTTTTTTGAAAAGCGAAATACGTGAGGGATATGCTCATTGATCAACCAGTAATTTTCACCTAGAGCCCTGATTTGCCTCAGGCAAAACAAGAATCCATCGTCTTTATGCATCAGATTTCGATTAAGCACGCAGTAATCATCCATACCTGAGGGCGAGAATGCATCACCAACAAAAAAGACCGGTGCTTGTTTGGGTTGCTCTACAAGCAACGCACCATGATAAAAGGTTTGTCCGGGAAATATCCGAAACGTCAATTTAAATTCATGAAATTCCATAATATCACCATGCTGCTTGGGCACCACCTCTTCAATGGGAGTGTGATGTAAACACGGCATATGATAATTCCCTGGATTTCGGAGAATATCCACGTAGTTCTGAACTGCAAACACCGGACAATCAAATTCCTCCGAGGCCTGTTGGACGGCATCCGTATGATCATCGTGATAATGCGTCACGAAGATTCCATCGACTTTATTTACAACACCGGCTTCTAGCAATTCCTTGACACCATCGATGACCCCCGTGTTCCCACAATCGACTAACAGACTATGGCCCGTTTCAGAGATGATCAGACGACTTGTGCCCTTCACCCAAATCCAGTCCGGCGTGTCTTCATAACTGGAATAGGGCATTAACGAAAACTCTGCCTGGGATCCCAGAATCCGCTCAGCGCATTGCCCCATTCGTTCTTCTTTGAAGTACCAATTCAAAGCACTGGTACTTAGGTACGACCGATATAGTGTCTTGACTCTCTGGCTTAATTTGTCAAGCGCCTGGATAGGGCGATGTATGATCTCACCCCGAGCCGGCACTAATACGTCCGGTTTAAGCGCCTTCACTTTTTCAATACTTGCCAGTAACGCTGCAAATCGGCCGCCATAACCGTGATAGCCCCTTATATTCGCTTCTTCAATGGCATCCTGATAACTGTAGATATCCAGCAATTTACCAGGGCCTGCAATCAGATCACCGCTAAAGACGATCGTCCGCTCCTCTGACCTAGCAACATAAGACACACTTCCCCTGGTAAACCCTGGTGTCTCCAGCACCTCCAATACAACTTCCCCAAGATCAATCGTGTCACCCTCGCTAATCCATCGATCAACCTTGATTCCACGCGCGAGGACTTTAGTGGTTTGCTGTGCATAATCATGAAAACGCTTTTGCTGAAACTCACCCCAGTATTGTTCCGGAGTTTCGATCAACGCTCTTTCAGCTTCAGGGGCAATCACTTTGGATCCGTTTTCAATCAGAGATTCTGCCGCCCAAACAACATCACGGCGATGGTGAGGCAGCAACACCCAATCCGCTTTCGGCGGCGAATCCTCTGACGCACCATACACAACAGCCGTTTGTTTCGCTCCCCGGATAATTGCACTATTGACCACTCCGGTTCTAATAACGACACGGCTAGATAACTTGTCTGCTTTCGCGACAGATAAGGCGTTTATTTGGAAGAATAGCACGGCAATTAAACCACCGACCGCTTTGCATCGATTACATCCCATAGCTTCCCTCTCTCCATTTCCGCAACGAGTATTCTGATGACCAGTGCTGATTGCTGAATTTTACACCATTCCAGCCTGTCACGCGGGAGGTTTAAAGAATCGACAGTAATGAAGGCGCGGCGGCATCCAGCATAAACACAAAAAGCGTACAGGCGAGTAATGCCATTACTGCGACCATCGAAGACTCCAGTAGCAACAGGGTCCGAACCTTCAAACGGGAGCATCCTAAATAGTGCATTGTCTCTAAATGCCGCTTTCTCAACTGTACGGACTGGATGGTGGAGACAACAACCATCACCGTTGAGATCGCCAAGAGAATCACGAATACCAGATCCAGTACGTCTTTCACACGCACAACATGCTCCAACAACTTTTCAAACTCATGCTGAGGGACGACGACCTGAGTCGTCCGGTCATCTTGATAGTCGACTCGCAATAAAGCACTTGCTTCTTTCGTCTTCGGCCAAACGGCCACCGATGAAATGCGATAGTCTAACTGTTCACCATGAAAGTGAATCAAATGCCTGCTCGATTGATCGAGGTTGGTTTGGGATTCGAGAGGAGTATGTGCACCTTCCACCCCATGAAGCAAGGAACGGCGACTGACAGCCGTACCGGAGTCACTTTCCTCATGCGCGTGTCCATAACCATCCAGCAGCCAGGCAGTTTCGAGCGATACAAAGATAGCTCGATCATCCGGAGTGGAAGTCTTTTTCAATACACCTGCGACCCGAAGATCGTACGGCAACATCTCTCCAAAGCCAAACGTAGTTTGCAAGTCGCTCTTTATAATGGTCATTCCGTTGAGTTGGTCAGCAACATCTGCACCAACCACGCAGGTACCAATTTCAGCAAATACTTGTCCGGCATCCAGCTCAAGCGCCTGGGCAGTAAAGTAAATCGAATTCGTACCCACAATAGGCCACTTTCCCTGACCAGCCGAATGGACAAGATGTAGCGGCACAGAAACCAACTCAGCGTCGTCTCGCAAACGGCCGTATTCTCGATAGGTAAGTGATTGCTGCAACTCTCCAACAAAGAACTGGGAACGCAAAACCAAATCAAATCGGTCGCCCCTGGCCCCAATTAACAAAGGAGGCCTTGTACTTCGAGACTCTAACTCGCCACGATACCGAGCCATCACACGGAAAGAAGTAATCGGCAGGGCGAGAGAAAGCCCAATGGTAATAACCAACGTCAGCACCAGTTTCCATTGCGATTTCAAATAAGCACAGGCAAAGCGAATCATGCCGGACTCTCGTCACCTCCTATATTGATCTCACCAAACGGCAAGACTCGCGTGAAGCAAGAAAGACTTTCATGAGCATGCGTTACAGCCACAACGGTGGCTTCTATTTCATTCGCTTGTTCGAACAACAAATCCCGAACATCGGTTGCATTTCCGGCATCCAGATTCGCGGTTGGTTCATCGGCCAACACGAGAGTCGGCCGGCGTAGTAGAGCCCGGCATACAGCAACTCGTTGCTGCTCTCCACGCGACATGGAACTAACCGGACGATCCGATATTTCTTCCAAGCCAACTTTTCTTATTAATTCATCTGCTCGTCGCTCCCAATCATCATCCCGAGTATTTAACGAGAGAGTCACGGGAAGAAGGATGTTATCTTTGAGGCTCAGATATTCGATCAACCGAAAGTCCTGAAACACAAATCCAATGGAGTCATTTCTGAAACTCCGCATTTTATTGGGACTCGCCGTAGGCAATGCAACGTTCCGAAACCTCACTTCCCCGTTAGACGGTGCTGTTAATGGAATAATTCCCGCAAGTAGACTTAAAAAAGTTGTTTTTCCACATCCGCTCGGGCCCACAATAGCAGTATGCTGGCCCACCTCCAAGTCAAACCTAGGTACGTTCAACTTAAAGGGGCTATTGGGGTACCGAAACTGCATGTTGCGAACAGAAAGCATCCCGTGATTCTATCCCGCCAGCTCACTAACGCAAACTTCGTCTCTTTCAATAGTACGCAAATGCCTCTTTTTTTAATAAAATAGATTGCGTTAATAACAATTAACCACACCAGGATGTTTGATGAATTAAATATGAATACTTGTCGCTTCGTTATTTTTTTGGCTCTGAACTTTGCTGTCATTTCAAATCTATGTGCTCAAGAAATTGACTTTAATCGAGATGTCCGCCCCATCCTCTCTAATAATTGCTTTCAATGCCATGGCCCCGACGAAGCGGCCAGACAGGCTGACCTGAGGCTAGACACTGCGGAAGGTATCGCTCAGATGCGAGATCCCGCGTTAATTGTTAAAGGAGACGTTTTAAACGGGGAGTTCATACATCGAATAACCGCGATCGACAACGATCTAAAAATGCCACCGTCGGAATCTAATCGTGAATTAAGTGACCTTCAGATTGCCACTCTCAAACGATGGATAGAGCAGGGTGCGGAATACTCCGTCCATTGGTCTTTCACGCCGCCGGCCAAGTCCGATTTTCCAAAAACGGCAAATGACAGGTGGCCACGCAATGCCATCGACCACTTCATTCTTGCAAAATTAGAACGAGAAAAACTGCAGCCTTCACACCAGGCCTCCCGTGAAACACTCATCCGGCGACTGACGTTTGATCTCACTGGTTTACCCCCGACTCCGCAGGAAGTCGCCGAATACCTTGCAGATCAGGCTGACGATGCCTACGAAAAAGTAGTCAAACGCCTTCTTAGCTCAACGCGTTTCGGTGAGCACATGGCGTGGAGTTGGCTCGAAGCTGCTCGTTATTCAGATACCAACGGCTATCAGGGAGACCGAACTCGTAGTAGCTATTTCTGGCGAACCTGGGTAATTGAAGCTTTTAACAATAACATGCCATTCGATCAGTTCTCAGTCGAGCAAATCGCTGGTGACTTACTCGAATCCCCCACGACATCGCAAATGATTGCTACCGGATTTAACCGCAATCACCCACTTAACGGGGAGGGGGGGCGTATTGCCGAAGAGAATAGAGTTGAATACGTCTTCGACCGAACCGAAACAACGAGTACCGTCTGGTTGGGGCTTACGGTTGGTTGTGCACGCTGTCACGATCACAAATACGATCCAATCAGCCAACGCGAATACTATGAAATGTACGCTTACTTCAACAGCATAGATGAATCCGGAAGTGTCGACGCTGGTGGCAACGCCCGCCCATTAATCAAGGTTCCCACGCTTGCACAACGAGGGAGAGCGGAAGAGCTTGAAAAGCTGATGGCTCAGTTAGAAAAAGAGAGAGGACAGCCGGTGGAAACATTGAGTGAAGCCCGTATGCAATGGGTAGCAAAATGGAATTCCGCTGTCACCAACAATAGAATCAGTGGACTTTGGCACCAACTCATTCCTTCAAGCGCTGAATCCAAGGAAGGTGCCACAACACATATCGAGCCCCACGGCAAAGTTGTCATCACTGGCAAGTTCCCCGACTTTGATGACTACACTCTCACAATCCCTCTTCATCCGGGCACCATTAAAGCCCTTCGACTTGAAGCACTTACCAACGGAAATATTCCCTTCCGCGGGCCCGGCAGAAATGCTAATTTCGTATTAACCGGATTTGAGGTGTCTCTGCTCCCAAAAGCAGGAGAGCCAACAGCCCTGATTTTTGACGATGCAATCGCCGATTTTACACAAGGTGGATTCAATATCGCCGAAACGTTAAACCCGGAGAGCAAAGGGGGTTGGGCTGTATGGGACGGAGAACTTAAAACGGCTGTTGATCGTCAGGCGATCTTCAAGCTGAAGCAACCGCTCGAAGTTAGCGAAGGTGACCGGCTTGTCGTGACTATGAAGCACCGATCCGAGCACGCCAAGCATATTCTAGGGACCTTCACGCTGGCAACATCGAGTTCGCGTGACGTGACGTTTGAAACGGAAACCATTCCTCCTGCTGATATACTGGCGGTCCTTGATATCAACTCCGAAGAGTGGAATAACCAACAGGCAACCGCTATCGCTGACTTTCACCGACGTTCAACTCAAAAACACCGTGATGCTACCGCCAGATTACGACTGGCTCAAACCGAACATGACCGTCTCAAAGAGGGATTCCAGGACACCATGGTCATGCGTGATCGAAGTCAAGCGAGAGACACGCGAGTCTTAGTCGTCGGGCGATATGACAACCCACTGGATAATGAGAAGTTATTTCCGGACACACTTGCTAGTGTTGCCCCCATGCCGGAAGATACGCCGAAGAATAGGCTAGGGCTTGCGCAGTGGATCGTTTCCAAGAACAACCCACTCACGAGTCGAGTCACGGTCAACCGTTTTTGGCAACAGTTCTTTGGCACTGGCTTGGTAAAAACGACCGAAGACTTTGGCTCCCAAGGAGAGTTACCAAGCCATCCTCAACTACTTGACTGGTTGGCGGTTGACTTCCAGCACAACAACTGGGACGTTAAGCGACTGGTGACTCAAATCGTAAGCAGCGCGACGTACCGACAAAGCTCTAGCGTCACTCCCGAATTGTTAGAAAGAGATCCTTACAATCGTTTACTGGCAAGGGCACCTCGCTACCGATTGGCGGCGCACACCATTCGGGATAATGCTTTGGCCGTTTCCGGGTTACTGGTTGAAAAACTGGGTGGCCCATCCGTCAAGCCATACCAACCGCCGGGACTTTGGGCCGATTTCAGTTTCGGAAAGATCAAATACACTCAAGACTCTGGAGATGCTCTTTATCGTCGTAGTCTGTATACATTCTGGCGTCGTTCCCTGTCGCCGCCAAACATGTTTGACGAAGCCAATCGTCAAACATGCGAAGTACGAACCAAGCGAACAAACACGCCCCTTCACGCCTTAACACTACTCAATGACATCACGTTTGTCGAAGCAGCACGAGTCTTTGCTCAAAGTCTTATTCTAGAAAATGAGCAGGACAACGATCGCTTCCGAAGTGCTTTCCAAAGAGCCTTATCACGCCCGCCGACCTCAGCAGAAATCACACTCATGAATAACATCGTGACCTTGTCTCGTAAACACTATCAACAAAAGCCGGAAGAGGCCGCCGAACTGCTTAGCGTAGGTGAAAGTGTAACGGATAAGTCCGTGGAGGCTGTCGAACTGGCCGCGTTCACCAATCTAGCCAACATCATTTTCAATACGGACGAGTTCATCTCGAAAGAATAACCAACGTCATGCATCCTACTGACAAACATAATCAGGCAATTACCAGACGTCATTTTTTTGGCAAGACGAGTATCGGTATTGGTTCCGCTGCTTTGGCGACTCTATTAAACGAAGATTCCCCGGCTGCTGAAATCCCTGGCATTTCCCACTTTGCCCCCAAAGCCAAACGGGTTATCTACCTATTTCAAAACGGAGCGCCCACGCATCTAGACTTATTCGACTACAAGCCGAGCATGAATAAGTATCGTGGAACCGACCTGCCAGACTCAGTTCAACAAGGCCAGCGTTTAACAACGATGACTCAGGGAAAAGCCCGCAAGGTATTACCGACGCCCTGGAAATTCCGGCCCTACGGGGAAAGCGGAACTTACATGAGCGAATTAGTGCCGCATATGGGATCAATTGCCGATGACTTATGTCTCGTAAGGTCGATGTATTCGGAGGCTATTAACCATGCACCAGCTATCACCTTCCTGCTTACTGGATCCGAAATGCCAGGTCGTCCCAGTATGGGTGCCTGGCTTTCTTATGGCCTGGGAAGTGGTAACGAGGATTTACCGACGTTTTGTGCAATGACCAGCAGAGACCGTGAAGCATCCTGTGGCCAAATTTTTTATGAATGGTACTGGGGAGCGGGTTTCTTGCCGACTCATCACCAGGGTGTTAAATTCCGTGGCGTGGGAGACCCCGTTTTGTACCTCTCCAATCCCAAAGGTATCGATCGTGGACTCCGGAAAGATCTGCTAGACCAACTCTCGCAACTCAATCACTTAAGGCAACTGGAGGTTGGCGACCCTGAAATCCTCACACGTATTTCTCAATATGAAATGGCTTACCGCATGCAGGCATCCGTACCTGAACTGGCCGACATTACCACCGAACCCCAGCATATTCTGGACATGTACGGGCCAGATGTAATGGAACGAGGGACCTTCTCGCAAAACTGTTTACTTGCGAGACGATTGGCAGAGAAAGGTGTTCGTTTTATTCAACTGATGCATGCTGGCTGGGACCAACACAACAACCTTCCTACGCAATTAGCAGTACAAGCTCGTGACACAGATCAACCAGCGGCAGCCCTAGTTAAAGATCTCAAACAGCGCGGCTTACTTGACGAGACGCTGGTTATTTGGGGCGGCGAGTTCGGGAGAACTCCATTTGCTCAAGGTGACATGAACAACCAGAAACAACATGGCCGTGACCATCACCCCTATTGCTTCAGTCTTTGGATGGCCGGCGGTGGAATCAAGGGAGGTACGACCTACGGCGAATCTGATGAATTCGGTTATAACGTCGCGGAGAACGGGGTTCATGTCCATGACCTGCAAGCGACAATCCTGCACCTTTTGGGGATTGATCACGAACGTCTGACCTACAAATTCCAAGGACGCGAATTTCGATTAACCGATGTCCACGGTCAAGTAGTCAAGCCGATTCTCACATAAGATCTATCAACATCATGTCTAACCAACCCAACGTCCTGCTACTTACCGCAGATCACTGGCCCGCTTCACTACTAGGCGCGGCAGGGCATCCTGCTATTGAAACCCCTACGCTGGACAATCTTGCACGCAATGGCATTCGATTTACGAATGCTTATACCGAATGTCCTGTTTGCATCCCTGCACGTCGAACCCTATTAACAGGCACATCACCGCGAAGCCATGGTGACCGTACGTTTCAGGTTGAACGTGAAATGCCTGAAGTCTCTACCATAGCTGATGTTTTCCGCTCCAATGGGTACCAAACCTATGCGTCTGGAAAACTGCATGTCTATCCCCCACGTGCACGGGCCGGATTTGACGACGTACAACTCTGCGAAGAAGGTCGACCTCAACTAGGGCCAACCGACGATTATGAAATTTACCTCGGAGAAGTCGGTGAAACCGGCAGGCAATTCCTACACGGAATGAGTAACAACGATTATGTCAGTCGTCCATGGCATCTAAAAGAGGAACATCACGCTACTAATTGGATCACGCGAGAAATGTGTCGGTTCATTCAACGCCGCGATCCTACTCGTCCTTCACTCTGGTACTGCTCGTACACTCACCCCCACCCTCCGCTCGTACCGCCTCAATGGTACCTCGAATTCTATCGGGACACCGAAATCCCAGCACCGTATCACGGTACATGGGAAACCAGTAGGGATACCATGCCCTGCTGGATGAACAATCGATTGATACAAACGGACCAGATGACCGATAAGCAGATTGAGTTTGCGCGGCGGGCTTTCTATGCCCTTTGCACACATATTGATCATCAGATCCGGGTAGTACTCGGCACGATCCGAGAAGCAGGACTCCTGGACAATACAATCATTATGTTTCTGGCAGATCACGGGGACATGCTTGGCAATCATGGACTGTTTGCCAAACGCATGTTTTACGAAGATTCGGCGTGTGTACCTATGCTGCTAGTTGGTACAAAAGGCGATCAACGTATAAAGCCCAACAGCACCGACGATCGTCTTGTAGGTTTACAGGACTGCATGCCTACGCTCCTCGACCTGTGTAACCTCGACATCCCAGAAAGTGTCGACGGTCGTTCAATGATTACGGATAACACTCGCGAACACCTCTATGGAGAATACGGTGAAGGTTTGGAAACAACCCGCATGATTCATAACGGCCGATTCAAACTAATCTATTACGCCGCCGGGAATCGTCTACAGTTATTTGATCTGGAAACAGACCCGCTCGAATTAACTGACCTGATCGAATCGACAGAGCACCAGATGATTCGCGCCACTCTTACGGAAACACTTTTGAGTGAATTTTACGGGGCCGATACAGATTTGGTAGCGAATGGCCGACTGCAGGGTCTGCCCAATCCATCCACCGAGTGGCCCGACAGAAACCTATCCCTACAACGCGGAACTCACTGGCCGGTACCACCGCAGTCGTAAGAACACTCGATTAAATGCTCGGTCTTATTCGGCTTCAATACAAACGAGCCATTCTTTTCGAACAGCACCTGATTCATCTATGGCTCGCAGAAATACTTGCCTACCGCTAAAAGCCGGGGTAGCCATATGCCCCGTTCCCAGTTGATTCTTAGAGATCAATTCGACCCCATCGTCCTTGGGTTTGAAGACCCAGGTCGTGCCTGTTTCACTACTAACATAAATATGCCCATTAGCCAGAATTGGACTGGCTGAAAATCCTCCGGATAGTCGCTGCTTCCAAATCTCTTCACCCGTCTTTTTATTCCACATATATCCGATGCTATCATCCGTCACGGTAAACAAATGAGTTTTCAGCACCAGCATTGAAGGAACATAAGTTCGGACAGTATTTTTCCAAACCAAATCACCGCTACCATCCGCCTTCCAGCACCACGTCTCACGTTTGGGATATCCGCCACTGCTGAAGATATATTCACCATCTGTGGCTACATTGCCTACCACTTCTTCGGTTGTCCCCTCCTTTTGCCAGTTCACCTTTCCTGTCATCGGATCATAACTAGCAATCAGGTTACAGCCCGCCATAAAAATCTGATCTTTGCCGTTGATATTGTAAATCACAGGAGACACGTAGTTCGGTAACTGAGGACGGCCAGTTCGCCATATTTCTTCCCCTGTTTCACGATCCAACGCAATGAGAGCCCCACCACCTGTTCCTTTATTGTCAATGGCAATGATCGCCATGTCCTTGTAGAGAAGGGGGGAGCAACCAAACCCCTGATGGGATCTAAAACCCTCAAAAGTATGTTCCCAAACTTTTTTACCCTCGAGATCGAGTGCCGATGTAATCACTTTCAAGTCCCGAAAGAAACTCACATACAATTTTTCGCCATCACAACTTACGCTTCCCGAAGCAAACGAGTTCTTTTTATTGTTGTGATCAAAATCACCTTGATGCATCAAGGTATTCCAAACCAGTTTTCCATCCGAGCGGGAATAACAAAAGACATGTTGAGTCAGTTTGGTTTCATCTGCCGAAGTCAAATAAACCCGATCACCAACGACAATCGGACTGGAATGTCCACGCCCAGGAATCTCTGACTTCCATTTTACGTTGGTTGCATCGTCCCACATCACCGGAGGCAGAGTATTGGCCGGAGCCACACCATTATGTAACGGGCCTCGCCACCAGCCCCAGTCATTCTCTCCCAACTGAGGGAAACGGTCCTGAGCTACAGCAGTATTGACTAGTAAAAGGGCGAACAGCAATGATTTGATTTTCATTTGGCTTACTCTGACGATGGTTGTCGATAAAGGTGTCTAAATGATGGCAAGGGGGGGAAGTTTAAAACCGTGATCTCCCGTCACCCGGGACGGGCTGATTTTTACGAACGGTTCCACGAGGTTCCCAATTTTTGTTTGGGACATGGGACTGCTTCATATATTCAGCCATTCGTTTTACCACTTCAGGATGTTGAGCTGCAACATTTCTGGACTCACCTAGATCGCTACTTAAGTCATACAACTCAATCGCACCCGTATGCATAGGCATCCGCACCGCTTTCCAATCCCCTTCACGAACTGCCTGTTTACTGCCTTGCTCATAAAACTCCCAATACAGAAACTTATGTTGCTGCTGAGTTTCCATCCGATCCGTTAAAACGGGAACCAGGCTGACCGAGTCAGTTTCTTGCGGAACCTCAACACCGGCTAATTCACAGGCCGTTGCCATTAAATCACCAAAATACCCGATATGATCTGAAACGACTCCAACGGGAGCTGTCCCCGGCCAGTGAGCGATAAGCGGTACTCGAATACCCCCTTCGTACAAATCGCGTTTCATTCCGCGCAGAGGACCGTTGGGATCAAATATCTCCGTGTTATGGCCACCTTCGTTATGATGGCCATTATCACTGGTAAACATCACAATCGTGTTCTCTGCAATTCCTAGCTTCTTTAGCAGCGTGTTAAGACGTCCAATATCGCCGTCCATCCGAGTAATCATCGCAGCTTGTCCTTTGTCCTGTTTCTTCCAGTCCCTATTCTTATAAATTCCATAATCAGGAACTTCCTGCCCATCGCCCGTTCCTCGGGTGCCTTCATTATTGGCATGAGGAATCGTAAGCGCCAGGTAAAGAAAGAACGGCGTTTCATAACTGCGTTTAATAAACTGAACCGCTTCTTCGACAACTAAGTCGTGACTATAGTCAATACGTTTTGTCGCCCAACCACCTTCGAACCCACCGTAGGAACGTCCAACTCCCTGAACGACATTACGCAGAATTTCCTTCTCCTTATTTCGCCATAGAAATTCAGGGTAGTAGTTATGCGCATGCACCTGATTGAGATAGCCATAGAAAAAATCGAACCCCTGATCATTGGGCAGACCTGTATTTCCGGGAACCGAGTCTCCCAGCCCCCATTTACCACACAAGGCTGTGCTATACCCTGCTGTTTTTAGCCGTTCCGCGACAGTGACATCATGCGAACGTAAAGTTTGAACCGACATATCCGTACCGGCGTTACCTCTCACCCACGTGTGTCCCATATGCTGCCCGGTCATAAGAACAGACCGAGACGATGCACAAACGGTGCACCCGGCATAAAAACTGCGAAACTGTATACCTTCGCGTGCCATTTCGTCGAGCACCGGCGTCTTGATTTTCTCCTGTCCGTAGCAGCCAAGATCTCCATAACCTAAGTCATCGGCCATGATAAAGATAATATTGGGCTTATCGAGTGGGGCACGTGCCTCCAGACTCAATGGCCAGGAGACAACTACGAATATTAACAGAAGGAATCTCTTCGTCATCACCAAACAACTTCCTGGAAAGGTTCTATCAGAGCGGGTTCAGACAGCTACCTGCCTGAAGGTTAGACTGTCATTCTAAGTTCCTCAACATTGGTAATGAAGAGTAGGGTCTTAAACTCATTGAAAATTAACTTCTCAACCGTTCGCATACATTCCACAGAAACGGTATCTTAAGAGAAGTTGGATAACACATTGCCCGGAGACTTCATTCCATGAAACGCTTAACATTTTTTGGGTCATGCCTCACGGCATTACTCGCCGTCACTGTTTACTTTTTACAAGCCCCCTCAGCCGATGCTCTCACCAAAGACAGTGTTGCGATAATGGCCAACGTCCAGGAAGGCGATACTGACATTTCTCGTATTGGCCGAATGAGTTTTGCGCCAAATGGTGTATTACTCGTAGCGGACATCGGGTCTGCGAGTATTGTTGCGATTGACACCGGAGACGCCGGGCCTGTCAAGAAACTAAAAGAACGCGTCAATGATGTTGATAAGAAAATTGGTGCCGCTCTGGGAACCGACAAAGAAGGGATCCGAATTGCCGATATGGCCGTCAATCCTGCTAGCGGTAAAATCTATGTCTCAGTACAACGCAAAGCAGATGGCCTCAACGCGATCATCATTTTCGATGAAAAGGGAACGCTTAGCCCCCTCGATCTAAAAAAAGCCAGGTACGTTAGGGTTTCGCTACCGGTTGCCGATCAGAAAACCATCAGCAACATTTCTGGTGTGGAATTCTCAAATGGGAGAGTGTTGGCTGCTGGCCAAAGCAACGAAGAGTTTTCCAGTAAGATCTACTCGCTCCCACTCCCGTTAACTCATGGAAAGTCAGGCGAAGTCTACAGTACAGAAACCTATCACGTCGCTCACGGACGCTGGGAAACCCGGGCACCAATTCAATCGTTCATCCCCTATGAGGAAGAAGGGGAGGACTACATCGTTGGCTCGTTCGCCTGCACTCCTATCGCAAAATTCAAAATTAGCGACATCAAGAAAGATGCTCCCATCAAAGGAACCTCTGTCGTGGAACTTGGTAGTGGAAACCGCCCCATGGACATGTTCACCTATGAAAAGAACGGGAAGAAATGGTTGATTACTAATACAGACCGGTTCCATCACGAGCGTCGTCCTCTGGGGCCAAGCCAGTACTGGGGTGTTCGAGTCGACATGTCATACCTTCAGGCTGACAAAATCAATGAAGAAGCCGTACGACGAGTGATCACGGAAAAGAGTGGTCCTAATGGTATCGAAGTGGTCGATGCACTGTTCTTCGCTAAACACGTCGCGAAACTAAACAATGATGAGATGGTTATTCTTCGTGACAACAAAGGTGCGCTCGATTTGGAAATTTCCAAACTTCCTGAGTAACCCGGCAAGTCGATGACAGAATTATCAAACAAAACAATCATCAATGTTATTTTGGCATTGATGATTGTCTCTTTGTGTCCCGGCTGCCAGGATCCGAAAACAAATACCGGGTCCGCCAAGCCGGCTAAGCAACGACTGGAATCCAACGAAGTTCCGACGATCGATGCGTCAAACGCATCGAGTCCGGTCATATCGGTTATCGTCCCCCCGGAAACCGATCACAAAAACAACAGTGATTTCCTTTTACTGGCAACACGCGACCCCAAGTCGAATGAACTTCTCCCCGTGCATGGAATCTATCGCAGAACGGACGGACTGGTTTCCTTCACTCCCTCATTTCCCCTGCTACCCAACCGGGACTACGAGGCTGTTAATCTACTTACAAACCAGTCCTCTTCTTATCGTTGGAATTCTACGAACGGACGGGTACCTGTATTAAGCATTTCGCCGTCGCATGGAATGCTGCCGGCCAATCATCTGAAGTTCTACCTTAGCTTTTCTGAGCCAATGCAGCAGGACAACCCCTGGGAGCATTGTAAGTTACTTGATATCACAACCGGTCACTTTGTACCACGCCCATTTCGCCATACAGAATTATGGAACAGAACAGGCGACAGGCTGACGCTTTGGTTTCACCCCGGCCGCCAAAAGACAGGGGTTAATTTAAACGTTGAAATTGGCCCAATCCTTGAGCCCGATCATGAATATCAATTGATCATCAATGCACATTGGTGCTCGCTTGCCGGATCGGCCGTTGGAAAAGAGACAAAGCTCAATTTTGTCGCCGGGCAACCGGATCATTTTCAACCGGATCCAGAATTATGGGATTTAGCTGTTCCATCGGCGGATACTCTTGAGCCGCTAACGATCCGGTTTCATGAGCCACTAGACTATGCCTTACTGAACAATCGCGCTCTTAATGTATTCCTTAGCAAAGTACCACTCGAGTCCCGCCAAGAAGTCTCCCAAAACGGTCTTGGCATTCGTATTACACCACAGAAACCATGGGTAGCCGGAGACTACGACATTCAAATCAACCCTCGACTCGAAGACTTAGCCGGCAACAGCATTGAACGACCTTTTGAAGTGGACCTGAATAAAGAAACCGAAGATCACTCTAAAGCTCAACAAATCACCTTCACGATCGATCCATAAAAAACAACGAGAACGGCGGCGGGCACTTCTATTCCATCCACGTCAAGAAACTGATTGAGCCTGGCGGGCACGACAATCAGTTGGAGGCCACCTCAAACGAATTTTCATTTACTAACGAATGGATTTCGGGGCTGTTCCCCCCTAAGGACAGATCGGACGTCATGGCAAACCGCATCCACAACTCTCATTTGAGCTTCGTGTGAAAATGCTCCAATGTGCGGGGTAACAATCACGTTCGTTAAGTCAGCTAAGCCGCCCGGCTCTGGCGGCTCGATTTCACGAACATCAACCGCGGCACCGCGGAGACCTCCAATTGACAATGCCTCATACAGAGCCCGCTCGTCCACCACTTCGCCTCGTGATGTATTCAGGAAGCAGGCACTATCTTTCATCTGACTGAACTGGTGGTGTGAAAACAGGTGATGAGTCTCGGCGACTAACGGAACATGGCATGAGACAAAGTCAGACAGCTTCAAAACCTCTTCAAATTCCAGCATTTTCACTCCCAGCTGGTCAACAAGAGGAACATCGTTTGGTAGAAATTTATCATAAGCAACAATCGACATACCAAATGCAACGGCTCGCTTGGCAACCAGCTGACCGATCCGTCCAAAGCCAACTAAGCCTAGAATCTTACCTGACAATTCCGTCCCCACGAAATGAGTACGATTCCAATTGCCCGCACGTGTGTCAATATGAGCACTGGGAATGTCCCTTGCTAAATTCAGTAAAAATCCCATCGTTAATTCTGCGACCGCGAGCGAATTCTCCCGAGGTGCATACGTAACCACGACACCACGCCGAGATGCTGCTGCAGTATCAACGTTATCAAGTCCCGCCCCAGCCCGGGCGACAACTTGCAATTGACTGGAACTCTCTATCAGTGCTGCTGAAACCTGGGTTTGATTTCTAACAATAATTGCCTTCGCATCCTTCATAGCAGACCTTAACGCATCTTCGTCCTGCCAAAGGCTGGGGATAGACAGAACGTCAAATTCCGCCTTCAGCGAATCCATAGCCGGGCCTGATATCGCTTCCGAAACTACCACTTCCGCCATTCTAATTCACCTCGACCTTGATGCCGTCCTTTGCCGACAATATCAACGCATCAACCACTCTCTGATTATCCAGGGCCATTTGTGGCCAAAATCTGTTCAGTTCACCCGAGCGCAAAATTTGGACCATGGATTCAATCATCGAGGCCTCCTGCACAACACTGCGACTTTGGTGTTCCGTTGCTACTCCCTGATCGTCATGTACCCAGAAGCGTTGTTTTTCGAGGTCCCAGGGTGATAGGAAATCGTCACAAACAAGATTCCCGGATTCACCAACGACCTCCATCCATTTCCTACGTGTCAGATCGTATCCGCAATCAAAGCTAGCCGTACGATCATCATCAAACCACATCATCGCCATCGCATTCTTATCTACTCCCCGATGGTAAGTTGCCGATGCATAAACATGAGTTGGTACAGCATCGAAGGCCCATAATGCGGCACGCACACAATACCATCCAATGTCATACAATGCCCCCCCTCCCAATTCGGAGATGTAGCGATGCTGATCTGGAGTCTCCGGCATCTGAATGCTAAAAGCGGACACAACGCGTCTCAACTTCCCAAGCTGACCACTGTTCAAAACGGTTTTCATATCCTGTGCCCGGGGAGTATGTGACCACATTGTTCCATCCATAAACTGAACGCCGTTCGCCCTGCAGGCTGCTAACATTTCTTTAACCTCGGCAGAATTTAAAGCCGGGGGTTTCTCACAGAGCACGTGCTTACCTGCTTCCGCTGCTTTCACAGCCCATTCTTTATGCATTGATGGTGGTAAAGGAATGTAGACTACCTGAATCTCCGGATGCAACAGTGCAACTTCATATCCTTCTGCGGCAACATTGGCACCGTGTTCCGCCTTCCAGGCCCGCGCATTTTCGAGCGTACGACTAGTAATCAATTCCAGCTCTGCACCTTCCGTATTATGAATCGCTTCCCCGACTTTAGTGGCTATTCTAGCCGTCCCTAGAATGGCAAACTTTACGGAACCTGTCTCGACAGACATATTATCATGCCCTTTATTTAATGACTGAAACTCCTTCGCATTCTCTCGAATTCTTAGTATAGCCCTAGTGCTGGCTATTTACACCTTGGGCCTCATACATTGCTAACATCCAATTTGGCACTAATGTTACAATAAAAGTAATGACATACGGACGTCACCAACCCTCCCAGCATTCTTCAACCATGCACCGTATCCTAAGCCTCATCGTTCTACTGTCTGGCCATGAGGGTCTTTCTATAAAAACGGGAACAGAAGCTCGGTTTGACAAGTTGGGATCATTCCTATTTGTGGTCCGGATAAATGATCAACCAAATAATGTGGATCGCAAACTGCGCCACTGGTGCTATCGACACGACTGCGATCTATACACTTCATCGGTTTTTTGCGCCTCATGACAGGCGGCTTTAGCACCATATAGGATGGCAGATTACTTGTCTCAGTTTTAGAAAATTGCAAACAGCAGGAATTACATGGCATCCCCTGACATATATACGGAGATAGAACGTCTCAACGCGATTGATTCAAATTACGATCGCCGCCGAGCCATCGAATCAATGCCTTCGGACGAACGTTTTACCGTACAAATCGTCATCGACAAGATTGAACGATTCTATGGGTATATTCGAGAAGATGGTTTTCGTGATGGACGATCCGTCGTAGGAACAATGGCCAATGGAGAACAGGAGCTCAAGCTCGTCTTCCCTGCGAACATGAATGACGAAATCGACGACTGGAATGAGGGCCGAACGGTCACCGCCCACGTAAGCTTCCATGAATTCGACTCCGCTTATGAACGTTACCAAATGCTTGTTCGCGGGCTAGCAATTCCAGACGAAGTCACCGTCGACACACTCGCTTCCGATGCTAGTCCTCCCCCACTTGAAGCTACGAGCCATGACGATCCGCAAGAAACACTAGATAGGGAATCCATTGCTCAAACACTGGAAGAAAATGAGCGCGAAACAAACGATCGAACCACGACTGACTCTCAACCGACAATCGAATCCGATCACATTTTAGAAAATGAGAAAACCGATCAGGAGGCTCCAGCTGTAACAACCACAGAACCATCAGCGCACGAGACTGGGCCTGCACCTAAATCTAAGCAGGAATCTACATCTAAACCCGAATCCGAGCCTGAGCCTAAAAAAGCAACACCGCAAGCCTTAGAAGCTCCGGAACAGAAACCGGGGGATTCAGCCAAACTTAAATCGCCTCCTCCGTCTCAACTGGAATCTACCCTTGACGCCGTAAACGTTGACTCACTCAATCTCCCGCCTCCACCGGTCAGCTCGAAAACTGTCGCTGCTCCTAACAAAAGAACTAAGGATCCAAACGCCCGGAAACCACGAAAATCTCGCAAGAACAAACGTCGCAAAGGCCTCAAGAAAAACAAATCCTCTAAAGCTGCGGCGATTACAACGGCAGGCTCTTCGCACAAAACTAGGCCTCATTCCGAAACCAATAGACCAAGAAGCAGCACTCGCAGGAAGACGCTTACCCATAAAGCTGCAACCGCATCCAAGAAAAAAATATTTTCAACTTCACTGGGAACCTTGATGATCCTTGTCACGGCGGGCGTTGTCATCTGGGTATACTCTATCTTCGACCAAGAGTCGAGAAACCCTTACCGGTCATACACTGCTTACTCCCAACATGAGGAAATCTTCACTTCCGAACCACAAGACATCATCGAACCCCAAGCACCGAATGAACGTGATTGGGCAGCGATCCCAACTCGTGGAGTCTGGAAACGAGCATCGCTAAACACACGTACTCCTGATTTCACTATGGATGACATTTCAGGGAATACCTACCCATCATCGATCTGGATGCACCCGAACGAGCCTGCCATTTTAATTTCAACTCGCAAAGTACTACATGCCTATCGTTTTGAAACGCGTGCAGGAAGCATTAAAGACGAAACTCCGGTAGGTATCCGGACCGAAATCAAAGGCATTTCGTTCTCCGAGGATGGAACTAAGGTCCTGCTGCATCAGGGTGGTAAACCATCTTCAAAGCTAATGGTTTACTCATGGCCACTAAACTCTAACAGCGAGCCAATAATGGAAACAAGTAACTTCACCGATGCCAGCTCGATCTATTTGGCACCTTTCAACGGATTTGCCTTCACTCGAGACATCTCAGGCAAGGTTACTCTCCACGAATTTAATCTTTCTGCGATAGGAACTTCTAAAACTCCGTTTGGGTTACAGGCCAGCCCTCCGCTAAATTACCCCACGCTCTCCACGGTACCTAGCCGGCTCATTACAATCAATGATAAGCACGATCAGTTAGTCGGTTACAACTCCAACTCAGAGCCTAGCTGGCAATCATCGATCAACGGCATCCCGTTCAAGATGCACTCAAGTACTCATCAATCCAACTACATTGCAACAATTAACCAGGACCGCCAGATTCGAATTTACCAGACTTCATTTAAGCGTCCCTACTGGGCAATCAACGGTCTAGTCGGTTCACCGTCTTCCATAAACATGGCTCCCAATGGAACGCACTTGGCATTTTCCCCAAACAACAATTCTAATGAGATTTGGGTCATCAACTTTATGACCGGAGAAGTGATCACTAGACTTGGTGATGATAAAGCAACGAAATACGATTGGTTCCGATTTTCACCAAACTCAAAATTCCTTTACGCATTAGCCAGTAAAAACGAACTCCATGTCTGGGAAATAAAGAACTAAGCAATCCGCATTGAGAAGCATCAATATCCCAGACCATGCTCAACTGAATCCATTCAACCGAACAGGCGACGCAATTAAAATAGACCGATGGCCACAGATATCATCCATACCCTTATATCGCTTGAAAAGATCGATTCGTCTTATGACAGGCGACGTGAGATCGATAAACTCAGAGAGGCCAATGGCGAATATTCCATAACAACGACAGCCAAAGAAGTTGCACGTAACTACAGTTACGTCCGTGAAAACGGATACCGGGACGGGTATGGATTCCTTGGAACGGTCAAGAGGATCGATTCCGAAGTGAAAATCCTGCTGCCCACGTCGATGAATGAAGAGGCCGAAACCTGGAGGCGCGGTGAAGAACATTCATTTACGGTCAGGTTCTTAGACTGGGACAGTTCATACAAACACTACAAACTGCTGGCTACAAGTGTCATCTCCATTCCTAGCCCGGCACCACCCCCAGCTGATGCTGACCATACTCCTGCCCCAACTCATTCTGAGCCGAGCCCAGCTAGGTCCGAGTCTGTATTGAAAAGCATAGTTCCTTCCGAAGCTAAGGCGGATGAAGGAGAAGTGCCAGAACCCAAACTGATAGCCAAACGAAGCATTGACAAGGGTGACCGTCATGAGATTCGCAAGGCAAGGAAACCACAAAAGAACAAAGAGCCTGAAAAAGCGGAGTTCATACCTCAGGCAAAGCAATTAAGCATTCACGAAACAAGCGGTGAGCCAGAACGGGCAAGCACAAGCGGCCAAACGCCTGATTTACAGCAGACGCAAATGGCTGATGTATCAGAAACACTGGGTTACATGCCGGCCCCGGTGTCCATCTCAAAATACGCTCCACCGACACTGCAAAAAGTACCCGTGCTCGAACGTGTAAAGACCTTTGGCAGCGGTAACAAACCGAGGACGTCGGCAAGGCCTACTCAGCAAGCCACCGACAAACCGACGCGTCCGTTCGAATTTATACAAAGCGAGTATAAAAAGCCCCTGATTCTTGGGCTCAAAATCTTTGGCGGCATTTTCGCAGCATTTTTATTACTTACCTGCATTTGCTGCGGCGCGATGACTTAAATCGGGGGCGGGATACGCCCACCCCAAACTCTTTCAGTGAATGTCTACCTCTACGATATCCAAAAGATTTATGTCCTCAGACAGACGGTTTAGCCGAAGTCACCTGGCACTCTTAATGAACTTAACCAAATCAGCAACTTGTTGTGCTGTCAAATCTTTCACCTGTAGCTCAGGCATCAATGACTTGTCCTGACGTTCAATCAAATCAACCTCCACGGTTGGGATACTCGTCTTTTTTCCCTCCGCGTCGACGATAACTATCTGCTTTGGACTTCGTGCCTGAAGAATACCTGAATACACGTGTCCGTTAACCGTTTCGATCACATAGGATGCATATTTTGCATCGATCCTGGCAGACGGCTGTACAATACTCTCCAACACCGCATGACGATCAAGGCGTTTCGCAATGTCCTCTAGCGAAGGACCTACAGCCTTTCCAACGGAGCCTACCTGATGACAGTTTTTACACTGTATTCCTTGCGTATTAAGAAATAGTTGTCGGCCTCGTGAAGCATCCCCAACAAGTTTAAGTACACTTTCAAAGTCGACATTCGCTCCCAAGGTTTGGGGCAATACTGCCGGGTCAACAAAAGGCCGATAGAGGCCTAACTCCAGTGGTGGCTCGGAACCATCGACATTCTTATGAATTAACGCCAATGCCTTTTCCTGCGTTGTGATCGCATAAGCCTCCAACACAGTCGCCAATGCAGCAGAAACGGGCTGTTTACCTCGAGAGCCAATTACCGCCTGATCCACATCAACAACCAGGGCATCCGCCTCAGGGGTTTCCAACTCCTCAATCCACTGTTTTATTAAATCAATCGCCATCGCATCCGGTGTTCCGGCACCCAAATGAGGCATATGGCCCAACCCCCCCGTGCTCAGTCGATATAACAGTACTGATCCGCTAGGGTCACCTGCTGAAACAATCCGAGCATCCTGAATACCAAAACTACCTCGGGTAGGCCGATGGTTAATAAGTTTCATATTCTCCCAGCTCGTTTGATATTGAAGATCAATCGTTGCATTCCCCCCAGCACTCGGACGATGGCAGTGAGAGCAGTTAGCGGCCAAATACGATTTGACGATTGCTTCTTTGTCCGAGCTAACTCCATTATGAAATCCCGGTAAATCTTTACTCAAACCTTCCACCGAATGTACATTCGCTTTTCCGCCGATAGGGTTCACCAACTCGATCACTCCCTCTTCGAGCAATCCGTGTATCTGTCCACGATGCACCTCCGCAGGTTTACCTGAATACGCATTCAGTTGTGGCAAAACAAATCCCAATACCGTGGCTCGACTATTGTGACAGGTTTTACATTCACTACGACTGTGAAACCGCCATTCGATCTGTCGCTTGCCAGCAAATGCCAATGCATCGTCAACAACAATCTTTCGCAAACCACCTTCATAGGGAACTAAATCAGCGTCTGTCTGATCTTCTCGCCAGGCATAGGTATAAAAACTCCATTGCTCCTTTTCAAGAAACATGACCTGAGTTTCCAAACGCGTGTATCCGGCCTTTCCTGATTCAGCGATATACAATGTCTTCGCCAGCGTCGTTCCTTCGGGGTAGAGCATCGTTCCGTTACGTTGAAGCATGACATTTTCCTCCCCAGGCAAACCGATCAAATGATCTGCGAAAGCCCCATCTTGCCACTGTGGCTGGGCAAGCTTGTAATCAAAAACACCCGGCACGCGTTGGAAACCATCACCGAACAGGCCCGTTGCGCTTATCGTTCGAGGGAAACGTGCTGTATCCACATCGACTTTGTTATTCTCTAGCTTATAAATCCCTCCGGCATAATCGAGTACGAGCAATTCACCTTTCGAATCTTCACCAAAAGCTATCACTTTTACATTCGATTGCACAATCTCCTCAAGCGAAACGAGTTCGTTTCCGTCATTGGTTAATGCCCAGAGAATTCCAGTCACATAGTCTCCATAAACATATTTACCTTCTAAATCGTCATGTTTACCCCGATAGACAAAGCCGCCGGTTATGGATCGAGCCTCTGAGTGATGATGTGCCGCGACTGCAGGAATCACCGGGCCAGGCCCGGTCTTGAGATCCGTTCGAACAGGCTGCGGCCCTTCCGTAACACTCCAGCCATAATTGCCCCCACTAACAACGCGAAAAACCATCTCCCAAAGTTCCCAACCAACATCTCCAACCCATAATTCTTTGGTTTCTGAATCAAAACTCATCCGCCAGGGGTTTCTGAAACCGAAGGCATAAATCTCATGTCGGGCATCTTTCCATTCCACAAACGGATTATCGGCAGGAATTGCATACGGGTTATCGGCCGAAGTATTTCTCACGTCCAGTCGCAAAATACAACTCAGCAGGTCATCCACCCCTTGACCGGTATTATGTCCGTCCGGAGGAGAAGGAGGGGCTGCGTCCCCAGTAGAAATATAAAGCATGTTGTCGGGCCCAAATTTCAGGCAACCACCATTATGGCCCCCCGACTTCCAGCGAATAATCTCGACTTGCGAAGTGGGGTCAATTTTTGGCAGGCCATCACCCGCCATCTTAAATCTTGCGACCCGGGTTCCCTCTTCCAAATTTGGGCCCTCAATGAATGTCAAATAGACGTACTGGTTTTCTGCATAGTCCGGATCAAATGTAAAGCCATAGGCCGCTGTCGCGGCAAACTCTTTCTGGAGGTCAATCACTAGGTTCGGTTCAGTGACCGACTGGTCCGACTCATTGAAACTAAAAAGCTTCCCTCTCTGTTCAAGAACATACAATAGTCCGTCTTCACCATTGCCTGTAATCAAAACAGGATTTGTAAATGAGAGTGAGGAATACGACTGGACTAACGAGTATGGCTTCGGTGGTTCGGGACTACCCGATAACTGACTTGATTTCCATATATCTCGTGCATCGGTGTTCCCACACAGGGCGACTAACAGAAGAAAGCAAACAAAGGTTCTAAGACACATAGCATACGAGTCCTGCAAAAAAAGGTACGGCTACGTGTATTATATCATCTTAAGCCGAAGTCGATATTAACTGACTTCTTCATTCATTATTCGTAGTGATTCATCTTCATAATCATCACCACTTTCAGATTGAATCGCTTCTTCCCGGAGCAAATCAAGTTCACCAATGAGAGAACTCACCTGTCTAGGTATTTCAATCAACGCACTATCGTCCCGACTTAATAAGCACCACCCTTCTTCTGGATCTTCTCCAGAGTCCAGGTTTAGGTTTTGGCTAAAAGCATGATCAACGGCCCTGATCCAGAGCGAATCTCCCCCCTCTCCCTCTCCTTCCAGTGCATTATTAAGCTCATTAATTACGACCAAAGCATCAATGGGAGAGAATTTATTATCACGACTGGCATCCCAAAACGGAGCCTGCATGCCTGCTTCTCGATCAAGCGAAAGACTACCACCTTCACCTGCATTAAGACGGTTAATCACCGTAAGTGCATCCATCGGAACTAAATGACCATCATCATTGATATCGCCGGGACTGGCGCCGTTAAACCAAAGATAATCTGTCAGCATTTCAATCGTTACAACACGAGACTCGGTGGTCACTGTACCATCCGTTACGTTGTACTCAAAAGAATCAACCCGGTTGAAGTTTTCATTAGGAACATATTCAAATGTCCCTCCATCACGTAAAACCAACTGGCCATATTTAGGTGGCGTTACTTCAGAGAAGACTAATCGATCGACATCCGGATCGTCGACTAAGCTGTACAAATCACTATCATAATCGGGCGCGAGCACATGATTGTCCTCGACTTGATAGAGCCCGTCTGAAGCAACTGGCTCGTCATTAACCTGATTCACGATGACGGCAAATTCTTCAATGTAGAACTGATTATCTTCCAGCGTCGCAAGATCTTTATCGTAACCAGCATCCATGAGTTGTAGAACAATAGAACTTGTCCCAAATGCATGCTCGGGGAACGAGAAATCCAGAGAACCAGTCGTAGCATTGGTCGTGTGATTCAATGCATGACTAAGAAGTTCATCATTCGATACAAACACTTCAGCAACAAATGGTTGAGATTCACCAATACCCGAACTTAGTCCGGTCAGATCGATTTGAAGATCGCCACTGTCCTCGTCAATGGTCACATCATTAATCTGTTCCACCGTCGGAGGCATATCCGTGTGAGAAATACTAATGTGATAATGCCCCATAGAACCGGCTTCGACACCTTCCCCTGTGACAGGATTGTAGTCAACAAGACCTTCATGGTAGCCACTGACACCTAGATAATACGACGTATCCGCTGCGAATTCATAATGAAGAAAACTACCCAGGCCACCATACGGGTCGTCGTCATTTTGAGCCAACTCATTTCCGTCGGCATCAAACAGACGTAGAACAGTATCGGCGCTCCATGCCTGAGAACTATCAGTCCAAATCATGTAGTCACCCGCTTCTTCCGGTGTGAAGCGGTATAAATCAACATCTTCTGCTGTCAAAACAAAGGTGTCATCATAGCCAATCTCGGCGGAACGAGAATCGCCGACAACCAAGTCAAGAATTCCAAGATGGGATAATTTATCATCCGTCAAAAGAGTGTATGCTTCGGGGCCGAACTCATCCCACTTCATTTGGTAGTAACCCGTAGCACCCGGAACAGCATCACCAATTACAAACGGATCAAATGCCTGATTTCCCAAACCGCTTACCGCAAAGTAATAAGTTTCACCAGCCGTCCCCGCCAAATGAATCTTAGCATCCCAACTGCCATTTTCGACGAAGTCCCAATCCCGCTGTGCAATGTAATTCCCATAAGAATCAAACACGGTAATAACGCTATCCAAATCATCGTCATTATCCTCGAGGACATAGGAATCAACATCAAACTCGAGGACACCCGTTATCGTCGGGGTAACCTGAAAGAAGTCAATATCTTTATCGCTAACCTCTGCCCAATCTCCGGCAACACTATCCCAGTCATAGTAGATCAGTTCTTCGTACCAAGTATTCGCGTCGGGCAGGACCATCGACTGATTAATATTGCCTGTAAGATCCTTCGAAACAAATTGGAACTCAACTTCGTAAAATCCACCATACGTCGGCGGACGAGCATCTACACTCATCGGGTTGTAGCTATGATTGCGTTGACCGGAAACACCGAAATAAAGGACCTGACCTTGTTCCAGATCAGAGCCCATAAGAAAACTGTCTGTTGTATGCCCGTCAAAGTACTGCCGATCTGTCGGATGATCAAACACATAACCAGGATAGGCTCCATCAACGTATTCCACAGAATACCCAAACGGATCGACTTGTAACTGATCATCACTGTAAACCAACTCATTTCCATCAGCATCAAATGCTCTTAAAAACGAATTGACATAACCTTCGGTGAAGGGAGTATCGATATCCACCAATACTTTCCCATCGTCCGGGACAACCAAACGAAACAAATCGACATCCTGCGTTCCCACATGATTGCCATAATCTTCGCCGATCAAGCCAGTGAACGCGGTTTCGCCCTGGTTAAAACTAACCTGAACTGCGGTATCTAGAAAACCATTGAGATCATCATTGGCCCAACTAAACGCTAGTTTGTAATAACCTCGATCTGCGGCCGTCCCGGAACCCGGATGGATCGGGGAGTAATTATCATTACCGGAACCACTGACACCCACGTAGTACACCCCTACCGGCAAGGCCGCTTCCAGATGGGAATACGTCGTATTGTCATAGTCATCATTGGAGACAAGTGGTGTTCCATCTTCATCAAACAGGCGTAGCAGGGTATCCGCCGGTTCTCGATTACCCCAGGCTTCGGTTTGCAATATCACCACTCCAGGGGCGGTAACTTCGAAGCGAAACATATCAACATCGGCGTCACCCGTTTCAAAACGACGCCCATCTTTTCCGAGAATTCCCTTGAGCTTCACTGCTTCGTTGGGATCATTATCAAAAATACTCCAACGCAACGGTAGGGCCGGTCCCTGATAAGCTCCGCTTAATGTGCTATTCGCATCCCCGCTGTTTATTTCATACCGATCTTCCCGCTCAGCGTTACTCTCCACCAATTCTCGTACTGCTTTCACAGCCTGGTGAACGTTAATACGAGGATAGTCTGTGTTGGTGTAGTTGAAAGCTACTCCATCAACGGTGGTGATTGAGTTTTCATCATCTCCATCATGGATCACATCGGAAGAAGTCCGGATGATCTCCTGGATTTCTGCGGTTTCCAGGTATCGTCCGCCAAATGTCATGGCAGCATCCTGCATTAAAGCAACCGTCCCTGCAACCATGGGCGACGCCATACTCGTGCCGGCCAGCTCTGAAAATTCATTTCCCGGTACACTACTAAGTATGAATGCCCCCGGAGCAAACACAACGTTGTCCTGGGCTGGGGGACGTTGACTGAAATGCACAATTCGGTCCGAAGCCGTCGTCACATCACAAACCTGTTCTCCCATGCAAATTCCTCCACCCTCGTAGGATTCCCACACGGCACCAACCACAAGCGTGCTGTAAATTCCGGGAGCATTCGCATTACGAACCATTTGAGTTTGGCCGTTCCGATCAATTCCATACTCATTTCCGGCAGCACTCACCACCGTGATACCCAAACGCTCCAGGTTGAGAATCTCACGATAAACGTCCTGAGTGACCGCTGCAGCATCACTGGAAGTAGCAAAAAGCCCTCCACCAAGCGACATATTCACCACTTTGATATTGTGGTCATGATGATTCTCACGCACCCACTGCAGTGCTTCAAGAATCTGAACCCAGGATGAATAGCCGTCGGTCTCTGAGAACACCTGGAGAGAGATGATATCGGCTTTGTTAGCAATACCGATATCTGGATCCGATGCGGCCGCAATACCAGCAACATGAGTCCCGTGACCGGAAGTAAAATAATTCCCTTCGGTCTGGTAAACCAGGTCAACATTGGCCACGACACGATCTGTAAACATTCGATGAGAAGTATCTACGCCAGTATCGATGATAGCAATTCCTATCCCATCTCCATCCACTTCCTGAAATTCCTGAGCACGACGCATATCGTAGAGATCGATCAGGTCAAAGGCAAAAGAGTGCGGAGTCAACCCCGTCAAAACAAGCCTTGGTTCTAATTGCTCTAGAAACAAGCGTTTACGAAAACGATTACGACTGCCCCGATTCGCATGATTACTCACAACAATCACTCCTCCCATACAATATGTCATCATTTCGATAACACATGTCTCATTCGCTAAACAACAAAACGACTACACATTATCGTGCATTTGCTTCTCTGGAAGTATTATATGCAATCGGTGTGCCGATTAGTATATTCATGATGATCCTATGCAGAGGTTGCCTCTCAAGTACAAAAGCATGAATTGATGGGGCTTGTCTGTATTGTTCAGTCGTGGACTTTGTTAAAGCGAAGTTGGAGCAAGTGGAACACTCCGAACTAAGAGGATTCACCGTAACAAGCTGCAGAATACCAAACAAACGCCAAACTTGATTTGGGTTATAATCACTAGCTCGAATACTCATTCAATATTGAAAGCTACCAATGCCAAGATTATTACCAACCCTTCTCATATTACTGTCCAGTTCAACTTTTCTGGCAGCAGCCGCCAAAACCAAACGACAACCTAACGTGATTGTCGTTTTGGTAGATGATCTGGGCTGGATGGACCTAAGTATTCAGGGCTCTGACTTTTACAAAACCCCTAATATCGATCGTCTTGCGGAAACAGGGACACGGTTTACAGATGGCTATGCGGCATGTGCTGTATGCTCACCAACTCGGGCAGCTTTAATGACAGGCCGACACCCTCATCGCCTTGGAATCACTGACTGGATTCGCGCTGAATTCCAATTAGGTGGCCGTCAAGGGCCAAATTCTAACCGTTCCGGGTATCACGATGCAGGGCTCAATTATTTGACTCCTGTAAACAAATCTTTCTTATCACATAACGAAATAACTTTGGCTGAGCTAGTAAAACCTGCTGGATATGCCACCTGCTTTATTGGCAAATGGCACCTCGGTGGAAAAGGGTATTTGCCGACGGACCAGGGATTTGATGAAAACTTTGGTGGATGGGACTATGGCCAGCCTCCCAGCTACTTCGACCCTTATACAAACAAGCGTCTACAGGAAGGTATTCCCACATTAAAGCCCCGTAAAGAGGGGGAATACCTAACGGATCGAGAGGCCGACGAAGCCGTAGGATTTATTCGTCGCCATAAAGACAAGCCATTCTTACTCTACCTATCTCACTACACCGTTCACACCCCCATTCAGGCAAAGCAGTCGGTCACCGAAAAGTATATTCCTTTGAAAGACGGAAAAGGGCAAGACAACGCGATTTATGCGTCCATGCTTGAAAGCCTGGATGATTCGATGGGGCGATTATTAGAAACTCTCGAAGCACACGAACTCACGGATAATACCGTCATCATCTTTACGGGTGACAATGGAGGTCTTGATCGCAATGACAATCCGACCGATAACGCTCCTCTGAAGATCGGCAAAGGCTTTGCAACCGAAGGGGGAATTCGCGTGCCGTGGATCGTGCGTTGGCCAGGAGTCACCCAACCTGGGACCGTCAACAAAACACCCATCACCAGCGTCGACCTTTTCCCAACCATTGCCTCAATAACGGACACTTCCGTCGCTAAGAACCACCTTCTAGACGGGTTGGACTTGACCGAAATACTTAAAGGGGAGCAGGGTCCCGAACGTTCCTTATTCTGGCATTTCCCGCATTATCGCCATCGTGGCGGCGATGATCCATACTCGATTGTTCGCAATGGAAACTGGAAGCTGATCTATTATTATGATCCGATGAAGATCGAACTTTACCATCTGGTAAAAGACATTGGTGAGTTGCACAATCTGGTCGACGATGAACCCGAAGTGACCGGCCAGTTACTTAGAGAACTAAAAGAACACCTCGAAGAAACGGGTGCCAAGAAACCTATCGCAAAGAAATAGGTGACTTATTCTGACGACTAAGATTTCCGCGAGGAGAGCTTCAACGAAGCTCCTTTTTTTAGATCTGATACACCCGCAATGAACCATCACTACAGGCGACAATAAAGCGGCGGCCATCTTTCGTGAAATCGATTCCACGGACCGGTTTGTCTACCTCCACCACATGGAACGGCTTGATTTCACGAGGTTTCTTTTCTTCTTCCACTTTAACGTCCTCTGAGCCCTCACATCCTGTAGATTCGCCTTTAACCTCCACCGAATCGTCGGCGGCGGCTTCAGCTAAGGACCAGAATTCAACGGTTCCTTTGCCGTTTTGATTCCCCATAGCGCCCACGACATAACCTTCCGGATGGAAGCGAACGCCCCAGGCCACGCCCGGAGAATTACTCTTTGTCCGCAGATGACAGGCAATTTCCTGAGATTCCCAATCGACAATACAAATAATCGGATCCTGCTGACCGGCGAATGAATTCACCACGTTGGTAATTCCAGCGCAGCCTACCAATGAGCCATTCTGATTAAAGGCCATATCTCTGGCCCCACCCATATCAGCCTGAAATTTATTATCAAAGCCCGTCATTCCAGACTTGAGTTCTTTCGTCCGATGCCCCGTTTTGGCATTCCAGACAAATATCTCACCCATCAAGTCTTCGGACACTAGGCTTTCACCGTCAGGATGAATCATCACCGCATAGGGATGTCTCCCATGCCCGGAAAATTCTTTCCTGAGCTTCCATCGCTTGGCATCCCAGAGACGAATCACTTTATCATTACCACAGGTGGCGACATACTTTCCATTGGGACCTGCGTGCACCCAGCGTGCGAATCCACGATGTGCATCGATAATTCGCACGGGATTCTCGACCACGAGTTCAACCTCAGGTACCACCTGTTGCCCCGCTTCACCGTCAGTTTGTTCCGCTTGCCCTGCGCTCGTCTTCTCGACCGGCAACGCAATTTCCTCAACCGACTTAGGCTCTACTTCCCAGACAACGACCCGACCATCCCAACCGGAAGTAAAAACATGTGTTCCATCGTTTGAAAAGTCAATTCTCCGTACCCAGCTATCGTGAACCCCGCGATAAACCACTTTTTCACCAGTCTCAAGATTCCAGCGATAAACTCCGAAGTCTTCCGCACCTGCAAAGGCGTATCGCCCACTCGGATCTAACCGACAGTTCGTAAGCGCTTCTGCGTGAGTGAATTTCTGCACTTCTTTCGCATTGGCCGGAACAGCAGTCGGCGGAAGCGTGGTGTCCTGTGTTTCATTGGTTTCTATCGTATCTTGTTCTTCGTTTGTCACGCCAGCAACTCCTTAATAGGGGCCGCGACCGGGTCACCAATAGGGACTGCCCGTCCATCCAACTCGTGGTTAGATTGAGAGTCGATGCCCACAGCCTGCATATAAGTATGAAACAGGTGTGCCCCGTCAACTTCTCCTTCCGATACTTCAGTTCCGTCAGCATTTGTGGCGCCAATGACACCGCCAGGCTGAATTCCACAGCCCCCCAAAGCGATCGAGAACGATTTCCCCCAATGATCACGTCCATATTTGTGATTCACTTTGGGCGTTCGGCCGAATTCTGAATAGATAACCACGAGAACATTATCCAACATCCCGCGCTTTTCAATATCTCCTAATAATGTGGCAAATGTCTTATCGAACTCGTCTAACTGTTCGACATGGAAATTGAAGTTCTCCGCATGAGTGTCATATCCATGGTGAGTAACTTTCACGCAGGTTACACCTTCTTCAAGCAAGGTTCTGGCTAATAAGCAACGACGACCAAACCAGTGTCGACCGTAACGATCTAATTCTTTTTCATCCTGTTTTTCGAACAGATCAGCACGAGCCATGAGTTGCTGTGCCTGCTCGAACGAAGTGTCATAAGAATCAATTAGTGTCCGACTTCGTTTCCCTCCAAACTGGTTATTCAACTGTTTTCGCAACCCCTCGGCGCGAACAGCTAACTCTTTTGGCACTCCTTGAGGCCGTTCCAGGTTTGTCGGTGGCTTGACTCCTTCCAAACGCATCATCGCATGCTTGGACTCAAGAAATCCGGCGGTTTGATCTACGATCCCTCGCGTTGTGATATGGACATATCCTGGGAGCGGATTATCGGGCGTTGTAAGATACTTTGAAGCAACAGCCCCTACAAACGGGTAATCACCGTTCTTCCGACCCTTCTCCATAAACAGTCTCCCCACGGTGTGGTCGTCTGTCTCCAAATTAATACTGCGTACAACAGAAAGTAAATGCATCTTCTGAGCAGTGTACGGCAATAGTTCACAAATCTGCACTCCAGGTACACTCGTGGAAATGGGCCGAAACGGACCGCCGTATTTCGTCCCTGGCTTAGGGTCCCAAGACTCGAACTGACTGACGCCGCCTTGTAAATACACCTGAAGAATTTGCTTTTGCTTCGACTTCATTTCTCCCGCCATTGCCGGAGTTAGAAGACTGCCAAACCCGGCCATCGCTCCCGCCATCGCTCCGGTACCCATGAATTGACGACGCGTTACATGATGATCCACCGTGTTACACCCTGCGTTTCTTCGCATAGTCATTGTTCAATTCCTTCAAGTTTTCTGGGAGGTCTCTGGTTTCTATTTATTAAATCGGAATTCTGCACTACAGAGTAGAGTACGAACAAGCTCGCGAACAGCTTCTTCACGTCCTTGTTCTGCAACACTGATGAATTCCACTGCGAGTTTTGATTCTGAATCATGCGGCAAACGAGAGTAGATTGCCAAAAATGCGTTGTCTACAAGAGCCTTTTTATCGTCCGTCTTAAGCAACTGGTCTAACAGCATATCCTGACCACTCGCCAGCCACTTAGCCACTTCGGGACCATTAAGTAGATACAACGCATGATTAGCTGAGGCGTCAAACCTGGATGCTGCATTGCTGCCGGCAAACACTTTCACAATGGAATCGACCTGGGAATTCAGTGCTTCACTCACCTTTTCCTCAATGAGCACCGCACTTTCAGCTGTCACTTCCCTGAAGCCGGCATTTTCTTTTTTCAAACCGGCAATGACACTTCGCTCTGTCTTTCCCACCATCCCGACCGCCTGAAGGAACGACCAGGCGAACTGCTCGGGGCTCAAGGGCTTCAAAGTTCCACTTAGATATCGTGGTTTTTCATCGGCAAGCTCTTGTGACTTCAGTTCGGATTGCCGCTGATAGGTCTGGGTCATTACGATCTCTTTGATCAGATACTTGATATCATAGCCATGTGCCATAAACTCATCAGCCATTGCAGTCAGCAATTCCGGATGCGAAGCGACATTACCTGCATGAAACATATCGAGAGGTTCAACAAACCCTTGCCCAAGTAGCATGGCCCAAATGCGATTCGTAATGTTCTGTCGAAATGCCAGATTATCGGCACTCGTCATCGCCGGCGCAAGCTGGAGTCGCCGCGAGTACTTTGGCACTCCGCGATTCTTAGCATCGGGTTTTACTTCATAGGGTTGTTCTTCTTGTTGGGGATCTTTAATTTCCGGTAGTTCTAAGATGCGTGGCTGCGTTTTCCCGTCTTCGCCAGTAAATACCGACGTGAAAGTTACGTCTCCCTCTATCTTGTCCCCGATCGACACTACTTTGGAGGATGGGTCAGTAAACAGATAGCTCCGCTGCAGAAATGCTGCGACACCATAGTAATGCTGCTGTAAATAGTCATCCACATTGGGATGATTATGACATTGCGCACATTGTAAATCTCGTCCCAAAAAGACCCGGCCAATCGCACGCACCGTCTCCTCACGTTTAATTTCCCGATCCAACAAGAACCGACTCGCAGCTCGCAATTCGGGCACAGAGCCATCAGCCGTTAATATTTCGGCAGCAAGCTGATTGTACGGTTTATTCTCGGCAAACGATTTTCTAAGATATGCCTGAAACTCTTCGGGAGGGACATGCTTTTTCGGCAAACGCTCCATGAACATGACATCAAATGCATATTGCATGTTTCGGGCGTATGCGGGCGAGGCAAGCAACCGTTCAACCAGAGCCTCGCGTTTCTGCTGATCACGATCCCCTACAAATTCAAGTATTTCCGAAACGGTGGGGATCCGACCTGTTAAATCGAGATGTACTCTTCGTGCAAACCCATAATCATCTAGCAAATCCGATTGACTGGAACTGGATTCACCTTGTGCCGCCACAACGAAAGTATCAATAATATCACGTAATGGCTGAGCCTGTACCTGGTTCACACCAACCAACAACAGCGATATTAATCCGGCAGTTTTTAACAAGAATTGCATGCATTTATTATATATAGAGCGAGGATTACTCGCATTACCAATTCAGGATCGGAGCTCACCGCCTCATGGCAGATACGTTTGAATATAAGTGCAGTCAGTGTGGTGAATCGCTGACTCTTCCCACTTCACTTCTCGGACAACATGGGGAGTGCCCGTCCTGCCATCACGTTGAAATTTTAAAAGATACGAAAGCTCTTCCACTTCCTAAACCAGTGGCCGCACCTGCTCTCAACACCCCTTTTGGGGGCGGACCCGTTACAGCAGATTCTGTAAAATCCACCACAAATCCTTATGCAGTTCCGCAGCAAAGGGCATTTGAATTCGGCTCGGTGAACCCCGATCATCGAGGCCGACTCGGGAAGAACTTATGGGGAGTCATTATCAGCTTTACCATAGCGACGATTTGGTTGATCTACATCATCGCAGTGCCATTCTTTACGGTTTTGTCGAACAATCCGGAACGCTTTGAGAACTTAAGCGAAGAAGAAATCGAACTAGAAATGCTTTTCTCCCTTGCGGAGGAAGTTTCAGATTTCGACCGCAGCGAGGTTGAGAATCTTGATCTGGACGACGCACAGGAAACGGCAGGGATTGCCTTCCTTCAGGGGATGGGAGTGAAAGCCATTCCTTGTCTCATTCCGTGGCTTATCGGTACCATCTGCTACCTGGGATTCTTTCACACGCTATGGGCGCAGATTCAGGATGACCCCAGCGTGAAGTTTAGTCCGGGATCGATCGTTGGATTTCACTTCATTCCCGTCGGGATCGGCCTGGCTGGGGTAATGCTAACAGACGTCAATCCACTCTTTTCCGGCCTTATCAGCTTCATCGCACTAATTGCCTGGTGGATTATCATGTTTATTACCTACTGGAAATTAGCCGATCACATGAGCAAGTACTATCAACGCCAAGGGATCTCAAGCCCGCAGCCACCGGTTGGCCTGGCATTGGCTTTCTGTATTATGCAGACAGCATCCATCATCCCATTCATTGGCGGGCTACTCTCCCTCGTAGGATTTGTTCTTTGGTTTATCGTCGTGTTCCAACTGAAAGCCAGCGCCATCGGGATCATCAACCATAAGATGCAGGCGGAGCAAGTCGACCAGACATCACACAACTTTTAGAACTGAGTGACCTGCAAGTCATCTTCCAGTGATCTGTAAGGCTCCACTCCGAGATTTGATAGTTCGCCATGATAATCACGAACTGCCTGCTCCGGTTCCAGATCGCCGTCGGCCAGATGGCGCAGGAACTTGACAAATGTCAGTGGATGCTCAGAATTGTTAATCTTACGTCCAAATAGAGCCGCGTGACCACCGTATTTCTTAGACTCCCATAACATCCGAAATGCATCATGAGTTGTCCCGGATGAGCCACCAAGGATTCCGACGATGATAGAACTGTCGTAGTGTGCCAACTGCTCCATTGCCTCGGGACCGAAGTAGGGAATTTTAAGGAATACGGGACGACCGGCCTTCGGCACTCCTCCGAGTGTTCGCGTAATACAATCATTCACATATCGCGGTATATCGGCAATTGGCTGGACAGGACTGTTGGGTGCGAACACCTCTAGAAAATGTCGGAATCCCTTAAGCTCGGCTTCGATACGAAACTCTTTATAAGCCTGCAATGCCTCGCGGTCTAACTGAGCATCATTATTGAATGTCATCGAATACAAACCAAGATTAGCCCCCAGACTACGTTCTTCATCGGAGCAAATCGCTTTACCGCATTGAGCGTGCTCAATCGTAGTCGAACGAAATGGCAATGACGGCTGGTCGCCGTAATTCGCACTCAGGCCGCACCAGATGTCAGACGTATCATTGGCACGAATAGCAGGAGTGACTGTGGAACCATCAAAAATACGTTCCTCAAGTGTTAATTGCTCGCTTGCACTCACACTCATCAGCATAATATCGACCAACCCCTGCTCAACAATCGCTCGCATATTATCGCGATGATCCTTAACACTTCCGTATTCCAGGTGAGATGGTTCTTTATTTAATCCCGGGGCGGCAACTCCAAACCCCATATCACCATCTTTAGCATCAGCAATAATAAAATCGTTACTACTGGGGTCTGCCAAAATATTTCGAATCTTAATGTCTAATGACTTTTCCATTTTACTTCTTTTGTGTTTACTGTTTGTTATTCTGAATTACCACCACGACCTGTTTCCTTGGCACAATAAGATCCATTCTAACGCAAGCGTAATCACCTCGTTAACCTCCTAGCCACAATTAACCAATCGTGTATGACTACTGAATTTGACTGTATTGTTGCCGGCATCTCCTGTGTAGATCTATTGATCGGTCCGCTCAACTTCGATCAACCCTTAAACCAGGAAGGCACCTGGGCACTCGACACTATCACTCCTACTGTAGGCGGAAACGTTTCTAACAGCAGTATCGCGTTAGCCAGACTTGGAAGCCGCACCGCCGCGTTATCTCTGGCCGGCACGGATGAATGGGGGGAATTCCTCATTTCCAAACTGCAAAATGAAGGCGTGAACACATCCCGTTTTGAGCAACGCGCCGAGTTAGAAACCAGTGCAACCGCCGTGCTAATGAATGCCAAACGTGAACACATCTTTGCCTACAAACCTGGTGCCAGCGAAGCCATCGACCGCTCCTTAATCGACAACAACCTAGACTTCATTGCCCAGTCTAAATATTTATTACTTGGGTACTATGCACTGTTGCCTAATTTAGAACCCATGCTTCACGAAGTCCTGCAGGCCGTTCAGACAACTGGTTGCAAAACAGCACTTGATTGTGCCGGTGGAGGAGGAGACATCGCACCTCTAGATAAATGCCTTCCTTATTTAGATATTTACATACCAACTGAACACGAGGCCGAATCTCAAACTGGACTTCATCTCCCGCACGACATGATCGGAAAATTCCGGGACTGTGGAGCCAGCGGTGTGGTTGGAGTCAAGCGAGGAGAGCAGGGCATCCTATTAAGTCCCACAGAAGGACAATTCCTGGCAATCCCATCTGTGAAGCCTCCAAAACCTGTGGTCAATACCACGGGGGCAGGAGACAGTTTCTATGCCGGGTTTATCAGTGGTCTAAGCCGGGGAATGGATATCGAATCGGCGGCCCGGCTAGGAACGGCGGCAGCGAGTTGGTGTGTCACAGGATTGGGTGCCACGGAACAACTACAGGATTTCGAAACGACGATCGGGCTACTAGGTTAGAACCGCTGCGACAATGATCTTAACTCTGCCGTAACGCCTTCAAATATTGGGTGGCAATCATCTGCTCGCTTTCGTGAACTTCTCCATCGACTTCAGACAACTGGGTAATAAATTGCGTCAATTGGGCAACCACATCTTTGCTAAATGTGTTTGGCAGACGTTCAGCAACATCCTTAACGATCACTTCAAGATCGGCTGCTTTAATCCGGTCTAGTGCCGAATCAGCTAACTGACGAACCTGCTTTCGATCTGCCAAAGGTGTGTTGGCAATGGTGAATTCAACAATGGCCTCGAATTCCTCGGATTTAATCTCACCATCGGCTGAGACCAGACTGATCAGGGCAAGCATCAATATTTCCTGCTGCGTCTCCAAAGACACCTCTTGCTGAACAGGAGGAAGAGGTATCTCCTGGTTAGAGTCGTTCGTTCCATCCCCAACTACTCCGCCTAACGCGTCCCGGAATTTTGCAATCATTGCCTCTTCCGCACTGGTAATTTTCCCATCCGATTCAGCCATGCGATTCATAACCGTTATCAATGCAAGAGCTTCTTCATTACCACTAAGACTCTGAAGGCGTTTAGCAATTTCAGTCACGGCCTGTTTCAATCCTACCGTAGAAACCCAGGCACCTATCTTTTCGCTGAGTGCTTTGAGCTGATTCGGATCACTGAGACCAGTAAGTGACGATGCATTTTTATAAAATCTGACAAATTCCGCCTTATCAACTTTGCTATCTTCACAAAGCACGCAGAACACGGCCGCCGCAAACAACTCGGTAGAACTCATCGTCGCCAGAACGCCATTGTCATCCTGACTTGGTGGCTGCTCAGTGTCGGCTTTCCGGTCCAGTAAGGCATTGACATCAACTACCTGACCTTCCTGCTGCTGATCCAACTGAAAGAAACGGGCAGGTTGCATTCCCATCAGTCGTGCCAACAAAACATCCGGAAAGGTACGAATCCTAATATTGTGGGTTCCTGTGACCGCGTTAAATCCTGAACGTGCAAACTGCAATTGATTTTCCACTTCAACAATCCTGTTTCCCAGATTCATTACAAGCTTATCCGTCTTAATCGTAGGATACGCCTCAACCAGCACCTTAAACCGATCAAGCAAACCTCCCACTCGATCGGTCGTCGCGATATCACTTGTTATCCCATGACGCAACTGCGCTATTTTTGTCTGAACATCCTTCTCAAATGACAACGCTGTTTTCATAATTTCTACCAAGTTGGGAATCAGATCAGCTCGTCGTTTTAAGGACACATTGAGATTTGCCTGGGCTCTGGAGAGCCAGGCCTTCATGAATATCAGATCATTGAAGATGAATGCAACATTGAGTACCAACAGGAACAAAACCGCAACTAAAGCACCGGCAAAATATCCAAACGGATCAAACGATGCCCCTCCGTAAAGAATAAACACAGCGCTGGCGCAAGAGGCTATCCCAATCCCGAGGTAGGTAAGGCCGGTTCTGGCATACTTCAGTAATACAGAACTTTCGTCTTGATCACTAATAACGAAATGTCTTTCCTTAGAACTATGCTCAATCGTAAGCTCTGTATCATGAAAAGAATCCAATACTGCCGGCCCCAGAATATAAAGTTCCTGTCCTGGTTTCAACGTCCATTCGGAATACCGCAAATTACCCGTACGCTTGTAATACGTTCGGGAAGCATCGACTTCGGCTTTCTCGGGATCGACTACGATTTGGCCGGTCTCATCTTTGAGCAAGAAGTCTGTCAATGAAACTCCGGACTCAACCGTCCGCCACTCGTATTTATCTTTATCCGTTTTGACTCGCCGCTCTTTAAGATAACGACAATAAACCACCGAGGTTCCACTGTATCTCGCGGAAATAAACTTGTCTTTTTTGAGAATCGTTCCCACTACTTCCGTAAGTCCCGGAACCACTCCTTTAACAGGTGACGTGGGAATATTCTCAATCATTCTCTTCGTTCCGAGCTTTCTGTATCCCATAAAGCCGCACAACAAAGTTCCTAAAATCCCACCAACTGCCAACAAGAGAACATAACTCATCTGAAGTACGGAACCTGTACGTACTCGCTGCGGGAAGCCGGTAAGTACCGATTGTTCCTCCGAAGACAGTAGCAATTTATCGATCGGGCCGTATCCCCCCAAAAACCTGTGCAATATATTTGTCGTCCGCGTTCTGTAGGTTTCGTAAAGTTCCACTGCGACATTCGTATCCCGTTTTAAAAGTGCCAGCCGCAGGCTTTGACTTTGCTCTTTCTTGGGCAAACTATCTACTACTTGCTTGTAGTGTTGCACTCGCTCAAGGCCAGCATCCAATTGCGAATTCGTAACAAACATCCACTGCAAAAACAACGCCGGAGGTAGAGTTACAAACAGTGTCAGAGAAGCCATCATGATGTGGTGTTGACCTAGCAGGTCAAACAACAATCCGACAAAGAACACAAACAGAAAAATGGCCCCCACCATCCAGAACATACTGCTCCAACCAAGCGTGCGGAGGATAGCATCTTCCCCGCGGGTAGAAATTGTGAATTTTGTGGCTAAAGGACGTTCCGTCCTCGAAATCCGATTTATCTCGCTACGATAGGCTCCCACCACCGTTACCGTATCCACAACTAAGATGGCATACTCTGTCTCACGATATTTCCCATATCTACGATAGCCAGTCTTTTTGACTAAGCGTTCCGGTTGTCCATGGTTATTGGCTACGAAGACTTCGCCGGAAGAATCGACAAGCCGAAAATCAACTGACATCGTTTGGGAAGCGACGGTTTTCCACGATGTATCACCTTCTGAATCCTTTACCTCCTTCTCTTTTTTCCAGTCAAAATAAACGCATGCCCGACTATTAATTTTGGTCCGCAAGGTGGCATCTTCCTGTCGAATCTTTCCCTCGACCATCGCCATTCCGTCAATCAGTCCCGCGTTATAGGCTAGCGGGGTCCGCTGCACCTCCAGAACGGATTGCATTCCGGACATACTACAGCCACGAAAACCTATCGCTAGACAGAGAAATAAAACGCAGCATATGGCATTAAGGATAAACGCCGTTTGCTTTTTGCCTTGGGTATTTGCTCGAAACAACATGTGTGAAATCATATCCCCGCTCTAATTACCAGACTTCCGTAAGGCCTGATTACACTAATTGATACCAAAAACAATTGAAAAGGGCGCCCCAATTGCGGCTCAACCAAAATACATTAACGGTTTCCTTTATAAATATGACAGAATAAAGAAACCTTAGAGCCTATTAGAAGGGGAACTGGAAAATGCGGATCAACGAGTGTCAAGTTCTGCTGATTGAAATTAGTCAAACAAAACCACTCGCTCCTTATCGATCTCATATTCGCACGAGCGACTGGACAACCAAGGCCATTGTTAGACTGGGAACTGACAATGGATTAATTGGCTGGGGCGAACATAACCAGAATTTCCTGTCCCCTATCGACATCGAGAAGCAAAACCGAGACGCCCGTGAATTCATTATCGGCTGGGATCCTTATGAATTGGAAACCTTTCATCTAAACAACCCTTTTGAACCCCGACTGCGTTGTGGGATCGAAATGGCAATGTGGGATCTTATCGGAAAAGACAATGCCCAACCGCTCTACAAATTACTTGGCGGTAAGGTTCGAGAACGCGTTGAACTGGCAGCCTGTATGGGAATCCAGTCTTACGAACGGGCAGGGGAGATGGCTCGCTGGTATGTTGAACAAGGTTACACCGCACTAAAGACCAAGGCTGGCTCTGATGCTGACGAAGACTTCGAAATGGCCCGGGGAGTAAGGGATGCGGTCGGAGACAAATTAAAACTTCGCATCGATCCAAACCGAGCATATTCCAATGAAGAGGCTGCCGAATTAGCGATCAGACTGGAGCCCTATGAACTCGAATATTTTGAACAACCAATCATGGCAAACCCCCTCAGTGACGCCAAATGGCTGCGGGACCAGACGACAACCCCGATAGCGTTGAATGAAAGTGTCGAAGGGCCGGAGAGTGTCATCAAGATCCTGGAAGCTGATGCAGCGGAATTTATTTTGCCTGACACACATACGGCTGGAGGAATTCTGCCCTGCGTGAAAATTGGCCATCTGGCAGAAGCTGCTGAAATACCAGTCATCATGCACTGTGGACATGATCTAGGGCTGAAAACCGCAGCGATGCTACATATATGCTCGGCAATGCCTGCCTATAACCTGCCAAATGACTGCACCTACTACGGTCTAAGTGATGACATTCTTGAAAACATGCTTCCTATTACCGAAGGAACCATGCAGGTTCCTGAACTTCCCGGACTAGGCGTGGTAATCGATGAAGAAAAGCTGAAAAAATACGAGACAAGTAATCCCAGTTAATATCCTCTAGGTTCCTACTATCCACTTTGAGACCGAATGGATCCACTAGCCTTGGCGAACCATGAATCGGCGGAAGATTTTACCCAGCGGTGTCTCACCATTTTCCAGATTACTAAGGACATCATCCGCTAAATCAGGAGTGATGAAACTTGGAAGGTTGCCTTCTTCTTTCCACTGACGCAATCGGTCGATTCTATCCTGAGCCAACTCTTCGGTTGTGGGCATTCCACCTTCACGGTTAATGTCAACATGGTTTACCGATTCAACACCTTCATTGGGAATAATCTGAATCTGATAGCTAAATCCCGGCCCCCACATTTTCGTGGAAGCGGCTTTCAACATCAAATTGCCGGATGCGTCCAGGGTGGGCTGCATCATAATTTTGTTGGGCCCCACCACCGTAGCGACAACGACCATATTTTCTTCAAAATCAATTTCCGGTGTCACTTCCGTCGGATTCCATTCCGTCCATAATTCATCAAAAGCTTGCTGATCAACTATGAAATCGTGCCGATTACCGACGGACTGATAGTCACCATCCTTGACATAATCGGAGTACACTTCGAGCACCTCCGTTGGAGTTACTTCGGGCGCATTCTGGAAATCATGACGACCATCACCAAAGCGGAAGTCGAATACTTTATATTCCCTCAACGAGCGAATCGCCCCATTGATTTCATCTGCGTTGATATATTCCGGAACAATTCCCTGATCTACAGCCTTTCGTAATTTTTCAACGTGACGATCAACCTGTTCCTTAGTTATCTCTTCTTTAGGAAGGTAATCTTCCCAACGATAGTCTTTACGTTTCTCGTG
>PAAT01000053.1 GCA_002698965.1 Rhodopirellula sp.
GACTACGTTTAATGATTCTTATTATGGATTTAGGATAACAAATGTAGTTTCAAGACTTCCTTTCTCGGAATTGCCAAATCCTGATCTCAAAAACAATGAGAGTAAAACTCAAGCTGGATTGGTCAGAGTTAAAGCAAAAAACCTGGATTTGAGAAACGCAAGAATTCGTGCTGAAGGCGGTATAAGAATTGAAACAGAACATCTGATAGGTAGCACAAATGCTGTATTAGATTCTCAAAATCTAAGTCTTAATTTGGGAAGTACAAATGGTGTTCTAGTTATCACAAATATTGTGCCGGAATCTGTGCAGCGGTTTACAGGTGGTGTTCAGTCATACAGTGTTGCTTGGGCTAATAATTACAGAACGACAGGCGGAGATTTAATTAGCAGGGGAAAAATATTTTTTGTTGAAGATCCTGCTGCTGAAGTAACGGTTAATCTTCACTATCACTTCTTAGTTATAGATGCATTTCTAAATACTGAAATCCCTGTTACTGTTTCTGATTTAACTGTTAACAGTGATGAGGTGGTATTTAAGGATAAAATGAATATAACTGAATTATTATCTGTTAATGCCAATACCCTTTCAATTCGCAGAGACCTTAGTTTGGGCAAGGAAACATTTATTGGTAGTGGTGTTTATAGCAAGGTTGAAGGTCAGGCAGTTTGGGATAATAAGGCTGCACCAAATCTTAAGAGTTTTAAGAACTATGCTTCAGTAAAAATCCCTGGGCAGGCTAAATTTGGTACTGATAGAGATAATCCATATGATTCTTGGCTTAATGAGGGAACAACATCTGCACAGGATATTTTTATAGATGCTACTTATGTTGAAAACAGTGGGATTATGGAAACAGATGCCACTGTGGACATCAATGCTCAGCAATTAGTTCTTCAAAATGGTCAAATAAATACTGGAGAGTCACTTATTTTAAATGCGGAAAATTTTAAAATGAGATTTCAGACCAATACGATTGGAACGCGATTAGTTTTGAACGTGTCGAACGTGTTGTCTGATGGAGGGGTTGGAGCTCAGAATACTATTACAATAGATGGTGGAGTTGTTTTGCAGCAAAAGCCAACTTCTGGAGACTTGTTGGGGACAGAAATAATTGCAACTGCGGAAGATTTTGTGAGTCAGGATATCGATTGGAATGCAGATGATCACGGAGCGAGTGTAAAAGGTTTTAAGAATAACGCCGCTTTAGGTAAATTGATTCTGAAAAATGGAAAGTTAAGTAAATTTGAATTTAATGGAAGTAAGGAAGGGGATAATGCAATTTATGTCGATTATCTCGAGTTTAACGGATTAACTAAAGACGATATTTCAGACGGCGTTATTCCTGTATTGGATATTAAAGAAGGATTCAGAGTTTATTTTGCAGCTTCTAACTTACCTGCAGAAGAAATAGATGGAATGTATAACGGCAGATTGCGCTGGATTAAGGACTACCCTGGTTATAATAGTTCAATGCCGTTATATATTAGTGGGACTGATAAGACTATCAGGGTAAATCGTTCATTTCGTCAAAGTATTGCTTACGATACAGACAGCGATGGTATTGCAAATGGATATGATCTATCTCCGTTTGGAAATGGTATTCCAAAAATATCAAGTGTTAATATAGATCAGGATAATAGAATCAATATTAAATGGATGGGATTGCCTTCAAGTCTTTATCGAATTGAATTTAAAGAAAAAGTTGGTGATTCAGGATGGAAACTGCTTACTGAGTATTATAATGATGAGTACATTGTTAAGCAGATTATTCATCAAGAAGTGTTGTCCAATAAAAGGGACAGTAAATTTTATCGCGTCCTGTATATTGAGTAAGAGTAACAGTTAAATGAAACTTTATTTGGTAAATAATTTCTGTAAACGCATGGCAATATTCTTAAGAAGGTTTTGCTTGGCCTTTGTATTCTTGTTGGCTGTAAATCCAAAGGCCATTGAGAACCAGAATGAAAAGTTAGATAAATTTAATGGTTTCTCAGCCTTGGTATTGGAACAGGGAATTACAGTACATCCATCTCATTTACTTGTTAGGTTAAAAAACAAAAATGATTTAATGGAATTGAAGCTGCTAATTAAGGAGCAAAATATTGAATTTAAAAAAGAATTTAGCTTTTTGCCTGGTTTGGTTTTATTGGAAGTAGATTATGCTGGAATAGCTAGAAATAATACTACCAAAATCAAAGAACGATTATCCGAAAAAATGGCATTTTTATCTGAAAATCAGATAATTAAATACGCTGAGTATGATGTAATAGACAAATATACCAAAACACCAACCGATAGCGCTTACATTTCTAATGATTTATGGGGATTAAATAACAGCGGCCAAAATGGAGGTAAACAGGATGCGGATATCGACGCTCCTGAAGCTTGGGACATTACGACAGGTAATAAAAACACAATTGTTGTTGTGATGGATTCCGGTATACGGGTAACACACGATGATCTCAAGAGTCAGTTGTGGATTAATTTGGATGAAGTTCCTAATAATGGTCGAGATGATGATGGTGATGGTTATGTTGACAATATAAACGGAATTAACCCTGAAATAAATAACGGCGATCTTACCGATAATATTGGTCATGGTACACACGTTGCCGGAACTATTGGTGCATCAGCAAACGATGAAGGAGGCCATGTTGGAGTAGCGTGGAATGTAAGTTTAATGGGAGTCAAAGGTGGTGATTATGGGATTGCAAGATCATCACAGCTTGCAGGCATAGATTTTGCGATTGCTGAGGGAGCTACTGTGGTAAACTGTAGTTTTGGTAGTTACAATTACTCACAAACAATGTTTGAAGCATTCGCTACTGGAGGTGAGGCAGGTATAATTTTTGCCACTGCCAGTGGTAATGAAAGCGTGGATGGTGATTTAATGAAAAGTTATCCATCAAGTTATGATATTGAATCTATAATAAATGTTGCTGCAACTGACAGGAGAGATGAACTAGCTTACTTCTCAAATTACGGTTTTATTGAAGTTGATTTAGCAGCTCCAGGTGTGGATATATATTCAACAACATCCACAGCAGACGATGCATACGAATTGCAAGATGGTACGAGTATGGCTGCTCCTCATGTTGCTGGTGTCTTAGCTTTAATGCGGTCTTTGCAGCCATCATGGAGTAATTTGGAAATAAGGGAACAGTTACTTGCTAGTGTTGATGTATTAGATTCATTAGATGGATTGGTGCAAACTTCTGGTAGATTAAATGCATTCAAGGCATTGGATGGAATGTCTGCAAAAATACCAGATGGTAATATGGAAATTTCGATTTCTCCTCCTTCTGGATCTATGCTTTTAGCAGGAGATGATCAGGAGTTTTTTGTTACGGTAATTGATGGTGAACCTGTCCAAAATGCTACAGTTATTGGTATAAAAGATGACGGTAATAATTTATATTTTAACAATGATGGGGACGCACCAGATGTTTTAAGGAAAGATAATATTTATTCCTATTACATGAAGCTTCCGGAAGAACCTAGGAAGATGAAGATAACATTGTTGGTTGATGCGCCAGGGAAAAAGGAATTAATACGTGTTGTAACTTACGAAATTGTTCCAGAACCTATAAATGATAATTTTTCACAAGCCATTAAATTACCAAATGAGGGAGGACTTGTAGAAGCTTTTAATAATTTTGCGACAATAGAGCCAGGAGAACCAAAACATTCGTTAGCAGAGAACCGTGCGGCTTCGCTGTGGTGGAATTGGTCTCCTTCTTCGACTGGTAGTGCGATTGTTGATTTATCAGGGAGTGATATTTCTGGCATAGTTTCGATTTATTATGGATCCGAAATGACGGATTTAATTGAACTTGCGGCGAATATACCTGTTGATGGCAAAAGAGAATCCTACGTGAACTTTGATGCTCAAAGAGGTAAAACTTACCGAATTGTAGTTGCTAGTTCTAATGCAAGTGATTTGGGATATATTCGTTTAAGAGCCGAAGTTGGAGGTGTTATTGATGAGACCCCTCCTTATCTGACAATTAAAAGCCCCCCTAATGGTTTGGTTACATCAGAGGAGAGAATAGAGATTGTCGGTAATGCAAAAGATCCCGTTCCTAATGCTTCTGGAGTAAGGGAAATTCAGGTGAGAATTAATGGTGCCTTTGCAGTTCAGGCAATAGGCGCTGAAGAATGGTCTATTCCACTATTGCTAAAGAATGGGATTAATTCGGTAGAAATTGTAGCTATTGATTTTTCAAACAATATATCCAAGCCAACATTATTGGAAATTGATTACAAAGCGCCTGATGTTCCAAACGATCATTTTGGGAATGCTGAACATTTAAACATACAGATTTTTGTTGCTGACGGAAAAACAAATGAATTTTCGTTGTCTCAAGATGTGAAAAATCAGGATGATTTGAATGTTGAAATTAATGGAGTGACTTTGTTTGATGGAGGATATGATCTTGATAATTTAAGTAAGAGAAAAATTACAATTGCAGAAATACCTGCTAAGGGTTCTGAGGTTAAAATTTTTTACAAGAATTGGTTGTCGGAAATAGTTAATACTAATAAAGCGACTAAAGAAACTAATGAGCCTTATCATGCTGATAATGAGGGAGGTTCTTCAGTGTGGTGGACGTTTACAGCTCCTTTTGATGGAGTTTTAAGTGTACGCACCGTAAATACAAAAGTTGATACTATAATGGGAGTATATCAAGGATCTCGTGTGAGAGATTTACTATTAATACAATCAAATGATGATGATGATAATTTGAAAAATATGGATGGTAATCCCGGTCTTAGTAGAATCGATCAAGCACTTGTAAAAGGATCAACCGTTAAAATTGCAGTTGATGGTTTTGGCGGGGTTAATGGAGATCTTGGAGTTTCATCTACATTTACTGCCAAGAATGTATATAGCTTAATCATTAAGGCAGATGAAAATGGAACGTTAAAGAATCCTAATCTACCATTTCAAGATGGTAATGGTAATCGGTTTGGATTGTATGCTGAGGACTCAGAAGTTCAGGTAGTAGCTGATGCCAATGAAGGCTACCAGTTTGCTGGTTGGAGTGGATCTATCAATTCTTTAGATAATCCGATTGGTTTAGTTATAACAGATGATATTGATATAAGAGCTAATTTTAGTTTGAGAAGTTTATCTGATGATTTTGAGAGTGGTAGATTGACCCAATTACCATGGTCAACTGATAAATCTGCAGGTTGGTTTGTCCAATCTCAAGTTAGTTTAGATGGCGCATACGCGTTGCAGTCAGGTTCTGTGGGAAATAATCAAGTAAGTGAAATAACAGTTACGATTGATTCAAATAATGGTAAAGGATCGTTTTATGTTAAATTAGATTCGGAACTTAATTGGGATAAATTATCATTCCTAATAGACGGAAGAATTGTAGAGCAATGGTCTGGGCAGGTTGAATGGAATAAGTACGAGTTTAATTTGTCAGAGGGAAGCCACCAGTTGTCATGGAGATATCAAAAAGATTTTGCCAATAGCATTGGAGCGGACGCTGCTTGGATTGATAACATTAAACTGCCTTTAAGTTTAAGGGCGTCAGTTGGTTTAGTTCCATCCCATAATGGACATAAAGTAAGAGTATGGGGAGTGCGTGGCTATAGATATGATGTTCAAATCTCTGATGATCTAGTTACGTGGAAGTTATTTGATAGCGTAATTATAGATGCTGATGGTATTACTGAGACTGTAGTCGAAATAGATACTAAAGATGGGGCTGCTTATTTTAGGGCTGTAGCGCCTTAATTTGGGCAACGTAAAAAACATGGTAGTTTTTAAATCTAATAGATATATGAAAGTTTTTTGGTTGAATTTGATGAGAGGGTTTTTCTCAAGCAAGTCATTGCTGCCTCTTGCATTTCTGACTTTTTCTCTTCAGGCGATAATAGCAGATGGTTCGGGAATGGTTCAATTTGCTGCAAGCGAATACGCAGTTGATGAGAATGACGGATCTGTAACGATTACTGTTAACAGGGAAAGAGGAGGTGCAGGGGCTGTTTCTGTGAGTTATGAAATTGAACCGCTGACTGCTAGTGATCTTGATTATAGTGCTTCCAATGGAATGTTAAGTTGGGCGGATGGAGAGAAAGGGGGTAAAAGTTTTACGGTAGATATTATAAATGATTCTGAAAACGAGCCCAATGAATTGTTTAAAATAAATCTTTCCGATCCAAAAAATGGTTTGGTTTTGGGTGATCTTAGCAGTTCGACTGTAATTATTTATGGCAGTGAATCTGGTACATTTCAATTTGCGACAGAAGGATACATAACATCAGAGTTCGATGGCACTGTGGAGATCTTAGTTACTCGTGGATTAGGTGCTAAGGGAGCTGTTGAAGTCGATTATGAAGTAAAAGGTGGAAAAGACCTTTCAGATGCAGAGATTGGCACGGTGCAATTTGCTCGTCGATTGCCTGATTCAATAGTTGAAAATGCCGATATAGAATACACCTTTAAAGCAGGAGTTCCTGCAAGAGAAGGAATTGATTTCATAGGTACGCCTATGAACCCTCTCAAAGGAACTTTGGTTTTTAGGGATTATGAAATGTCAAAGACTTTTGAAATTCAATTATTGCCTAATAGGGATGGTGAGGCATTTCCGTTTACAATGGCGGAATTGATATTGTCTAATCCAAGGCCAGTTGAGGGTGAGTCAGAAAATATTCAGCCTGTTTTACATGCAAGTAAGTTCCGTTCAACTTTAAGAATTAATGATATTTCTGGTCCTGGTACTGACGTGATTTGGGAGCAGCAACCGTGGCCTGATACGCCTGGAAGTAGACGTCGTGGTTTTTCCTTCATGCAGGCTCGTTATAAGAGAAGTGAGACTTTCTTTGGAGTAGAAACTCAAGAAGAATTTGATCATCCAAGTTACAGGATGATTGAAATACCTGTAATGCGGGCACTTCCTTATGATGCCAGTGTGGAAGTTGGTTACATGATTGGGCCAAACAGGGGAATGATTGTCGATGATGCCCGTGAGAATTGGGTGAATGAAGGGCCAAAATCTTCGAATCTACTTTCTGGCCATGGCGATGACATTGATACAGGCGTAAAATATCTACTTTTACCGGGTGATGAGCCTAGAATTACACCTTCTGCACTTTCAGGCATGATGGATTTTGGAGATTTTGAGCAGCCAATGCATTCAAGACTTAGTCTTCCACAACAAATATTAAATCCAGGTTCCGATCTGGCAACACCATTTGGTCAAAGATTATTTACTCCGTCATTTAGCCTGCCAATTACAAACGACCCTCAGATGAGGGATTTTGGAGTGGTCACCGGTAAGCTAACTTGGGGCGTAGATGATATAGAGCCAAAATTAATTAAATTTAAAATTGCTGACGATGAAATAGCTGAATTTAATGAGGACATAGTTATAGTATTATATAGTCTGAAAACGGAGTTTGATGATTTTGCTCGAGATACAGAAGATCAGATTGAAAACGATGGCGGCGTAGACGGCGGTGGAGATGGAGATGGAGATGGAGATGGAGATGGAGATGGAGATGGAGATGGAGGGGATGAGCCCGAAGAAGAGAAGTTGATTAAGCCTGGATCTCATCTTGGAGTTCAATTTTGGACAACTGTTACGATCATGGATGATGATCAGCCTGCAGGAGGTGCTATTGGTGATACTATAGATAATCCTTTTGTCCCTGATATCAATAATGATGTTTATGATTTAGCTGTTCAGAGTGCTCGGTACGATACTGGAGCTGTTTTAGAGACACAAAAAGAGGAGAAAATATATGTTGCTGGAGATTATACCTCAATCAATGGAGAATTGATAAACCGAATTCAACGTTTAAATAGTAATGGATCAGTTGATGATGAGTTTGATGTTGGTTTAGGTGCTAATTATTTTGTGAATGCACTCGATTTATCTGTAGGTGCTAATGATATTGTCAAAGTCGTGGCAGGTGGTGGATTTACTTCGTATGATGGAAAGCCAAGAAAAGGAATTGTAAGAATTAATTATGACGGATCAATAGATGACAGTTTTCAGCCTGGTCTAGGTGTGAATGGCGAGGTTATAGATCTAAAAGTTCTAGATCAAAATGGTAGTGTTTTAATAGTTGGTGATTTTGATGAAGTCGATGGTAAAAGTAGAAATTCAATCGCTAAACTATTGAGCGACGGTAAAGTTGATTTAAATTTTGATATCGGATTGGGTCCTGATGGTCCAATTAATTCAGTAGCCGTAATGGCTGATGGCAGGCTTATAATTGGTGGTGATTTTATTTTTGTTGGAGAAGTTTATAGTCCATCAATAGCAATACTTAACAATGAAACCGGACAGGTAGATAACACTGTTTCATTTAATCAGGGAATTAATGGGATTGTACATGATATTAAAATTGATCCCTCAGGTGGTTTTTATGTAGGAGGTAACTTTACCAAAGCTTCTGGAGTTCTTCGAAATAACATAGCCAAGTTTAAGGATTCTGGAGAGTTAGACATTAGTTTTGATCCTGGTAATGGATTTGATTTTCCAGTTTTGAGTTTGTCTGTGGATACATCGCTTAACGTTGTTGGTGATCCAACTTATTATTCTCGTGATTTGGAAGAACTTTTTAAAATTTTACTTGATGCAGAGATAGCTGATCAAAATCCAGACTTAACCCTTCCGGTTGAATATTTGTTGGAGCCGGATGACTCCTATGGTGTTATTCCTCCATATTTCCGTAATATAATTAAATGGATTAGCCCTCCTGAATATAGGGTAGTCGCTGCAGGCGCATTTACTGAGTACAATTATTCTAGAAGAATGAAAATTGCCAGATTGAATCCTGATGGAACTCTGGATACCAGTTTCATGGATACTGCATTCAATCAGTTTGCAGGACTGCCAAGAAAATTCAGTTTTCAAGATACTCAACTTGTTAATGTTGTTGCTCAAACTGGAGATCAGGGTGACTTTTTAATAGGAGGAAGTTTTAATGAAGTTGGAGGTGGTATTGATGGGAGATCGGAAATTGCAGAAAGATTCAACCTAGCAAAAATTCAAGGAGGAGGGACTCCTGGGCCAGGGGTGATTGGATTTGATGATGTTAATTTTACTGCATCTGAAAGGCAGGATGAAGCCAATGTGGTAATGCGTCGTAAAAATGGATCGTTGGGAGAGGGGTCAGTTTATTTTAGAACCAAGGATGGATCAGGAAGTGGAATAGCTACTGGTATTGGTGTTGTAGAAGATCCAGATGAACCAGTTGCCGCTGATTACATTAGTCAGAATAAGAAACTAGTTTGGGATTCTGTAGCTTCTGTTGGATTTCATTCAGATGCAATTTATCACACATTAAGTGAAAATTATGCTTATCTGAATTTGCTAGAATTTGGAGTGTCAACCAACTCAGTACTTTGGACATATGGAAGTGCTTATGATGGTAGTGGATGGAAGCTTGGGGATGGGGTTGTAGCCAATGGATTAAGCCTTAGGATGGGGCTTGGTAAGATGGATTATGAGGTAGTTTTACTCCCTGATGCTAACAAAGAAGGTAATGAAGAGTTAGGAATCGAAATCAGTAATCCAATGGGTCAAATAGAGCTGAATGGTGAAATTATTCCAACCGGACTTGGAATAGATTTAAGAACATCTTCAGTAATTATTGTTGATGATGACTTTGGGCCAGGTGTTTTTGCATTCAAATCAAATGAAACATATGTTGATGAAGGTGGAAGAAGGGCAAAAATAACAGTTGAGCGGAAGGATGGAGCTAATGGTACAGTATCTGTAGATTATGCAACAGTTGATGAAACAGGACAGGCATCTCTTGATTATACTTCAAAGAAGGGGACTCTTGTATTTGGTTCAGGTCAGACTAGTAAGTCATTCTATGTAAATATTCTTGAAGATGAGTTTCAAGAGGGTGATGAAACTGTGGGTATTATATTATCTAATCCAAGAGGTGGTGCGGCTATAAGTGCTGATCAAGGAGGAAACATCGCTCATTTAAAAATTGTAGACAACGATCTGAAATCTGGATTGATTGAATTTGAAGTTACGAATTATTCAGTAGAGGAGAGTGCAGGGACTTTAGGTATTTCAGTAAATAGGAGGCTTGGTTCCAAAGGTAATGTGAGTGTTGGTTATAGAGTAATTGATGAAATTGACGGAGCAACAAGTACAGCGACAAAGGGATTAGATTATACAACTTTGTCCGGTGTTTTAAAATGGGATAATGGTGATGTGGAGCCTCAGCTAATTAACTTAACTCTTATTGATGATAATGAA